>NZ_JBEZEV010000073.1:0-36160 GCF_040649055.1 Micromonospora sp. NPDC049060 | reverse complement strand
GAAGGTGGCAAGCGTGCCCCGGCGCACGCCGCGCAGCCGGCCGTGCGGCAGGTCCGGCGCGTTGACGTTGAGCACGCTCTCCACCGGCCCGGCGGCTCCGCCCCGAACCCCGGCCCTCCTCAGAGATGCCGGGGCGGATCACCTCGCCGGGCACCACAAGGGCTACCAGCTTCCCCGGACGGTTCGTCCGGTAGGGCCCTCCACCGGACGGTCTACGACTGCCCGACGAGGAGATCAGTGACTTCATCCAAAGTGTTACGCGGACGGGTCCCAGGCTGCGAGCTGATCGAAGATGCGACGGTCACCTTCGAACTTCAGCGAATCCAGCGATATGCGGCCGTAGAAGAACAGGACCAGGTCACTGGCCGTGCCCCGGGCGGAGGCGTCGGCCGTGACCGGGTTCGGATCCTCGCTGGCAGCCGGCGCGCCGAGGCGGGCGGCCCACGCGCCGTCGCGGGACAGCCGAAGGCGCCAAGAGCGGCCCTCGGTGGCGTAGTAATCGACGATGGCGGGTTCGTGCGGCCAGGCGACATCCGTCGAGCAGAGGGTGAACTGGCAGTCGTCGAAACCGTCGAGGGCGACCTCGACTGGTAGCGGCTCCGGGACCCCCACGGTGAGCTGGACATCGTAGGTGTGCACCGCGATCTCGGGAACCTGGCGCCGAGCCCATGCACCGGAGGTTTCCGGTGACTGCGAGTCACCCCAGAACGTCCAACAACCGCGGTCCGGGCCGGCCTCACGCAGCGCGCTCGTCAGTCGCTCGACGGACTCGGTCCACCAGGCCAGGAGAGCCTCGCGTTCCCGAAGCGCACCCGTGCCGTCGTCCCAAGCGGACTTCTCCGGGGGCGCGTCGGCCGGCCCGGCGGCGACGATGGCGGCCGCCCTGCGGCGGCCCATGCCCAGGTGCTGCACGAGATCGAACAGCGTCCACTCCGGGCAGCTCGGCACCGGCACGTCGAGGCTGGGCGCCGCAGCGACCGCGGCGCGGAAAGCGGTCGACCGTTCGTCAATCAGCCGCAGATGATCAGTGAACGTCAAAGTTTTTTGCACTCCGGCTGTCTACCAGTGTGCTCCGACTACCGGACAGCGATTTTCGCAGCCGACGCGGCGGACCGCCCCCGCACTGATACGTGCCCTCGGATGATCTGCGCAAAGCAGGGGAGCGGGCGGTGCCCGTTCCGTGCCCGATGGGGCGGGTGCCGAGGGTCAACGGCGGTCAACTCCTGGACGTGGCTGCCGGCATGGGACCGCAGTTCACGCCAGGTCAGTGCCGGACGACTTCCGCCCGTGTCAGCACTTCCTAAACCGCCTGCAGCGGTCGCTGGAGCGTGTCAGCGTCCCGGGGACCAGGTGGGGAACACACGGCCTGCGCGATGGTGCGCGGCAGGACGTGACCGCACGGCCTGATCTTGGGGATAGCGTGTGTGACTGCGTGGACGTGTGGCGAAGCGTCCTGGGGGTCAAGGGGTCGTCGGTTCGAATCCGGCCGTCCCGACGGTTATTGAGCACGGCATCCACAAGATCATTGATGATCTTGTGGTCACGGTGCCTTTCCCCTCGTAGCGTGGAGGCCAGAATTTGAGGGATAGAGGTTCATGGCTGAGACGAGACGCCGGTTCGATCCGGAGTTCCGCGCGGGCGCGGTCCGGATCGTGCGGGAGACCGGGAAGTCGATCGCGCAGGTAGCGCGTGATCTGGGGATCAACAGTGGCACGCTGGCCAACTGGGTGCAGCAGGATCGTGCCGCTCGTGGCGAAGCCGCTGCTGGGCAGTTGGCCGAGGACGAGCGGGCGGAGCTGGCGCGGTTGCGGCGGGAGAACGCCGAGTTGGCGATGGAGCGTGATGTCCTCGAGCGATCCGTGGTCCTGTGGGTCAAGGAAGCGACGGGCCGGTGAGCGTGGCCGCCTTCATCGCTTCCCAGAGGACCGAGCACGACGTGCCGCACGCGGTGGCCTGCCGGGCCCTCGGGGGTGTCCGAGTCGTGGTTCTACAAGTGGCGGGACCGTCGGCCGACACCCCGCCAGGACCGTCGGACCAGGCTGACGGACGCGGTCCGGCGCGTCTTCGACGCCTCGGGCGGCACCTACGGCAGTCCACGCGTCGGCGACGAGTTACGCGAGCAGGGATGGCGGGTGTCGGACAACACGATCGCCGCGCTCATGGCCGAGCTGGGCCTGGTCGCCAGAGCGAAACGCCGGCGTGGGCTGACCCGGCAAGGCAAGCGGCCAGCCGCCGAGGACCTGGTCAAGCGCCAGTTCACCGCTCCCGCGCCGGACGTGGCCTGGTGCGGCGACATGACTGAGATCGTCACGCAGGAGGGCAAGCTCTACCTTGCCACCGTCATCGACCTGTACTCCCGGCGCATCCTCGGCTACGCCATGGGCGACCGGCACGACGCCGGCCTGGTCGTCGCCGCGTTGAACATGGCCGCGGTCACCCGCGGCGGCGATGTCGCCGGAGTGATCTTCCACAGCGACAGGGGCAGCGAAGGCGGTTTCAACCGGCCGTCGCAACACCTTGATCGCGGAGGTGTGCATGGGCAGGAGCATGAAGCTGGAGCAGGTGCCGGAAGGGACGCGGAGGCAGTGGGCCGCGGACCGGGCGCTGCGGGCGCCGATGCGGTCGCCGGGTCGGCCTGAGCCTTCGCGCGCTGTGCAGCGGCAGTTCTGACGGCTGATCGCGACGGGGATCACGACGGTCGAGGCCGCGCTTGCCGTTGGCGTGTCGTGGCCGGTTGGGGCGCGGTGGTTTCGTCACGCTGGCGGCATGCCGCCGATCAGCCTGGACGAGCCTTCGGGCCGCTATCTGTCCTTCGCCGAACGCGAGGAGATCGCGCTGCTGCGGGCGCAGGGCACGGGCGTGCGGGAAATCGGCCGCAGGATCGGACGCGATGCGGGGACGATCTCGCGTGAGTTGCGGCGCAACGCGGCGACCCGGGCCGGCAAGCAGGAGTATCGGGCCACGGTGGCGCAGTGGAAGGCGCAGCAGGCGGCCAAGCGTCCGAAGACCGCCAAGCTGGTGTCCAATCCGCGGCTGCGCGAGTACGTGCAGGACCGACTGTCCGGGGCGGTGCGCCGGGCTGGCGGCGAGCTCGTGGCCGGGCCGACGGCTCGGGCCTGGAAGGGACGCAACAAGCCCCGCCGGAAGACCGCCCTTGGGTCACCGCCTGGAGCCCGGAACAGATCAGCAACCGGTTGAAGCTCGACTTCCCGGATGATGAGTCCATGCGCATCTCGCATGAGGCGATCTACCAGCCGCTGTTCATCCAGGGCCGGGGCGCGCTGAAGCGTGAACTGGTCGCGTGTCTGCGCACCGGCCGGGCACTGCGGGTGCCGCGCGCCCGGGCCCGGCAACGCCGCGACGGCATGGTCACCCCGGAAGTGATGATCAGCCAGCGGCCGGCCGAGGTCGAGGACCGGGCCGTGCCGGGGCACTGGGAAGGTGACTTGATCATCGGGCTGGACAGGTCCGCGATCGGCACCCTCGTAGAACGGACTACCCGCTTCACCTTGCTGCTGCACCTGCCCCGTATGGACGGTTGGGGCGTCGAAGCGCGGTCGAAGAACGGCCCGGCCCTGGCGGGGCACGGCGCCGAAGCCGTCCGCGAAGCGATCGCCGCGACGATCACCGCCCTGCCCGAGCAGTTGCGTCGCACGCTCACTTGGGATCGCGGCAAGGAACTCGCCCAGCACGCGAAGCTAACGATCGACACCGGCGTGCAGGTCTACTTCGCCGACCCGCACAGTCCGTGGCAGCGCGGCACGAACGAGAACACCAACGGGCTGCTCCGGCAGTATTTTCCCAAAGGTACGGACCTGGCCCGCTGGAACACCGGCGAACTCGAGGCGGTGGCGGCAACATTGAACAGCCGGCCGCGCAAGGCACTTGGGTGGAGAACGCCCGGTGAAGCCCTTAACGATCTGTTATCGTCCATTCAGGACAGTCGTGTTGCAACGACTGGTTGACACCGGTGAATACTGCTCGGCCGACTTCGCCCGGGCGTGCGCCCGCTGGAAGGTACGCCAGTCGATGGGCCGGGTCGGCTCGTGCTTCGACAACGCCGTGGCCGAGGCCACCTTCTCCACCATCAAGGTCGAGTACGTCCACCGTCACCAGTTCCGCACCCGTACCGAGGCCCGGCTGAAGATCGCCACCTGGATCACCGACTTCTACAACCGGCGCCGCCGCCACTCCGTCTGCGACGGACGCTCGCCCATCGACTATGAACGATCAGAGACCCGCGCCCTGGAGGCCCAGGCCGCATAACGGAGCCCTCCACGATTCCAGGGGATTGACACAGCCTTGTTGTGCGCAGATTACGTGCGATGGCGCTGGTGTTGAAGCCGCAGACGTAGGTGCTCGCCGCAGGTCAAGGCTGTTCGCCCCCAGTAACCCCGACATGTGTCCGCCGAGGGTCGATCGTCGTTGACGCCTGGGTGCAGGTGATCTCCGCAGCCCGGCCCAAGTAGATCTTCCCCTTCACCGGGGGTGCAGCCTGCCCAGCTCCGCCGGCAGCCGGGCGGTTACGTCGGAGCAGGCCGTCGGGAGACGGTTCGCCAAGACGTCGCCGACATCTGACTCTTCCTGCACCCCGGGAAGGGGATCTTCCTCTTTGCCGGCGCCCTGTTTGAAGCAACGGCATTATGTGCTGATATGAGGGTAATGTCAGCTCTGGTAGTGCTCATGATCGCTGTTCTGGCGGGCGGCTGTGACGCGGCGGAGAGGGAGCCGAGAGGCGGGCCACCCAACTCCTCCACCGCCGCCACCAGCCCCAGACCTCGAACCACACTCACCGTGGTGGCGGCCGGCGACCTGCTCGTACACCCCGCGCTCACCGAGCAGGCAGCCGCCGATGCGCGCCGAGCAGGACGCGATGGGCACGACTTCACCCAAGTGCTCGCCGGGGTCCGCGCCCGCGTGAGCGCCGCCGATCTGGCTATCTGCCACATGGAGACGCCCCTGGCCGAGCCTGGCGGTCCGTTCACCGGCTGGCCGAACTTCAGCGTGCCCCCCGCACTCGCCGACGCCGCTGCATGGGCAGGATTCGACACCTGTTCCACCGCATCCAACCACTCACTGGACGTCGGAGCCGAGGGCATCGCCCGCACTCTCGACAACCTCGACCGGGTGGGCCTGCGGCATACGGGCACGGCCCGCACTGCGACGGAGAGCCAACGCCCAAACGTCATGGACGTGGGCGGCGTGAAGATCGGACAACTCTCGTACACCTTGAGCTTCAATGACATCCCACTGCCACCCGGACGACCGTGGGCGGCCAATCTGATCGACGCGGACGCCATCCTCGCCGAAGCACGGCGGGCCCGCGTTGCCGGCGCGGAGATCGTCATCCTGTCGATGCATTGGGGTACGGAGTACCAGAACGAACCGAACGCCGATCAGGTCGACCTCGCGAACCGGCTACTGTCCTCGCCCGACATCGACCTGATCATCGGCCATCATGCGCACGTGGTGCAGCCCTTCGAGAAGGTCGGCGCGAAGTGGGTCGCCTACGGCATGGGTAACCTGACCACCCGGTTCAGTGACGGCTCGGCGGAAAATACCCAGGACGCGGTTGTGCCTGAATTCACCTTTACTCGCACCCCGTCCGGCGGTTGGGAGGTCACCGCCGTGACCGTGCTGCCAACCTGGATGGAGTACCGACCGACGGCCCGCGTCGTCGACCTGACCGCCGCGCTGAGTGACCCAGTGGTGCCCGCTCCGCGTCGGGCGCACTACGCCGCGATCGTACGGCGGATCAACGGATACGTCGACCTGCGGGGCGCCTTCTCCGCCGGGCTGCGGGTGCCACACTGAATCGCGACAGTTCTGTCCGGCGCGACGGCCGGTGTCGATCCGGCCGCTGTGGACGGTGGGTAATCCAGACCAGTTACAGGATGCGTTCAGTGATCGATTGTTACCGTTCTCCCGCCGACGCCTGAAGGGGGAGATCGGTGATGACCCTTTCGTCGGCACCAGACCCCGGCTCTCGGCCGCGACGTCACCCCGGCCCGGCGCTCCCGGCCACCGCCCTGCTGCTGCTCCCGGTGCTGGTGACCGCCGCCGCGGTCGTCGTGTACCGGGCGACCGGCCGGTTCTGGGGCGACCTCGCGGCCTACCGGACGGGCGCGCTGGCCGCCGCCGGCGGCGACGGGCAGCTCTACGACGTCGCCCACCGGGGCGCGGACGGCATCGCGCTGGGCTTCACGTACCCGCCCTTCGCCGCGCTGCTGCTGCAACCGCTGGCGTACGTCGACACCGCCGTCGGCGTGGGGCTCTGGACGCTGGCCTCGGTCGTCGCGTTGTCCGCGGTGGTGCGCGTGGCGCTGCGCGCCGCCGGCGCGGGCCCGCCGGTACGCCCCGGCGCGGTGCTGGCGGGCACCGTCGCGGCGCTGCCGATGTTCCCGGTGGCCGGTCACCTCCAGGTCGGTCAGGTGGGCCTGTTCCTCATGCTCATCGTGCTGCTGGACCTCACCTCCGGCCCCGCGAACCGCTGGCGGGGCCTGGGCGTCGGCATTGCCGCAGGGATCAAGATCACCCCGCTGATCTTCGTGGCGTACCTGCTCTGCACCGGCCGGTGGCGCGCGGCGGGGGTGGCACTGGCCGGGTTCGCCGCCACCGTCGGGCTCGGGTTCGCCTGGCGGCCGAGCGACTCGGCGAGGTTCTGGGGCGGCGGCCTGCTCGACACCGCGCGGGTCACCGACGATCCCCGCACCGTCCTGAACCAGTCGCTGCACGGCGCGCTGGCGCGCCTCGGCGACGTCGCCGACGCGCGTGCCGTCTGGCTGCCGGTGGCGGCGCTGACAGCGGTGGCCGGGATCGTCGTCGCGGCCCGCTGCGCCCGCGCCGGAGACGAGCTGCGCGGGGTGCTCGCCTGCGCGACGACGGGCGTGCTCGTCTCGCCGGTCTCCTGGCACCACCACTGGGTCTGGTGCGTACCGGCGCTGGTGCTGCTGGCGGCGCGGGCCCGGACGCGGGCCGACCGGGCCGCCGCGCTGGCCGGCGCGCTGCTCTGGACGCTCTGCGTGGCCAGCGTCGCCTGGATCCTCGTCGGCCTGCGCGGCGAGGACCTGCACTTCCGGGGCTGGGAGCTGCTGCACAGCAACACGTACGTGCTGGTCGGGCTCGTGGCGTTGGGCGTGCTGGCCCGGCGTCCCGGTGGGCCGCGGGCGGGCGCCGACCCGACCGGGCCGGCGCCCGCCGCGCCCCGGCACGACCAACCGCAGGAGAGGGACGGTGAGACCGTGACCCGCGCCGACGCCATCGAGGACCGGATCCGGTGAGGATCTCCGTGGTCGTCCCCAACTTCAACAAGGAGCGGACGCTGCACGAGTGCCTGTCGGCGGTGTACGCCCAGAGCCCGCCGCCGGCCGAGGTGATCGTCGTCGACGACGCGAGCACGGACCGGTCGCGGCGGATCGCGGCCGGGTTCCCCTGCGTGGTGGTGGCGTTCCCGGTCAACCGGGGCGTCTCGGCGGCCCGCAACGCCGGCGCCGCCCGCGCCACCGGCGACGTGTTGTTCTTCGTCGACTCCGACATCGCGCTGGCGCCCGGCGCGCTGGCTGCCGTGGTACGCACTCTCGAGGCGCACCCCGACTGCGGCGTGGTGCAGGGCATCTACGACCTGCGCCCGCTGCACGACGACGGGCCGGTCGAGGCGTACAAGACGCTGTTCGAGCACTTCTGGCGGCGCCGGGCCACCGGGGTGACGGCGACCACCATGTTTGCGCTGACCGCCGTGCCCAGGGCCGTCTTCGAGCTGGTCGGCGGCTTCGACGAGCGGCTGCGCGACGCCGAGGACGTGGAGTTCGGCACCCGCGTGCCGAGCCGCTACGAGATCCGGGTCAGCGACGAGATCGTCGGCCGCCACGACGACGTGGACCGGCTGTGGCCGTACCTGTCGGAGCTGTTCCGCCGTGCGGTGACGTACGCCGACGCCGTGGTCGTGGCCCGCTGGGAGCGGCCGGTGGCCGGCGCGGACGGCGCGGACGGCGCGGACGGCGCGGGCCGGACGCCGCACCGCGTCGACCTCGCCTCGGTGGTGGGCATGGCGGCCAGCGCGCTGGCTGTCGGCACCGCGTCGCTGGCCCTGGTGTCGCCCCGGCTGGCGCTGCTGGCGCTGGGCCCGCTCGCCGCCTTCGTCGTGGCCGACCGGGAGCTGCTGGCGTTCGCCCTGCGCCACCGCGGTCCGTGGTTCCTGCTCTACGCCGCGGGGCTACGGTGGCTGACGCACCTGACGGAGTTCGTCGGGATGGGGCTGGGGGTGTGCGGCGCGCTGCTGCGGCGGGTCCGTGCCGGCCGCGCCCGTCGGGTGACCCCGGTGTCGCAGCGGTGAGGGCCCGCTGGTGGCGGCTGGCCAACCATGTCCTCACCGCGGCCTTCGTGGTAGCCCTGACCGTCGGTCTGGTGCTGTTCGTGCGCGCCCAGGACTGGACGCCCGTGGCGACGCTCGCCGCCCGCCTCGACCCCGTCCGGGTGGCCGCCGCGTTGGCCGCCGCCATGCTGATCAACTCGGCAGGGCTGCTGCTCGGGCTGGCCTCGTGGCGGGCGCTCTTCGTCGACCTCGGGGCGGCGGTCGACCGGTGGACGGCGTACCGGATCTTCTTCGTCGGGTTCCTGGCCAAGTTCGTCCCGGGTCGTTTCGTGGCCCTGCCGCTGCTGCTGCGGATGGGCAGGGAGATCGAGGTGGGTCCGGTCCGGCTGGCCGGGGTGTTCCTGCTCAGCTGGGCGGTGGTCGCGATGACCGGGACGACGGTCGCGCTCGCGGCCGGGCCGGCGCTGCTGTCGGGCGCCGCCGGGTGGCTCCTGCTCGCCACGGTCCCCCTGGTCGTGCTCTTCGCCCGTCCGGACCTGCTCAACCGAGGGCTCGGCGCGTCGGCCCGGCTGCTGCGGCGACCGCCCCCGCAGGTCGCCGCGTCCCCGGCCGGCCTCCGTCGGGCCATCACCGCGCAGTCGCTGTCCTGGCTCGTCTCCGGGCACCACCTGTGGCTGCTCGCGGTGACTGCCGGCGCGCCGCCCCTGCGGTCGTACCTGATCTGCGTCGCCGGCTTCGCGGCGGCCACCGTCGCCGGCCTGGTGGTGATGGTCGCCCCGGACGGCCTGGGCGTACGTGAGGCGGTGCTCATGGTCGGGCTGGCCACCGTGCTGCCGGTGACCGTGGCGACGCCGGTGGTGCTGGTCAGCCGGCTGGTCTGCGCGCTGAGCGAGGTGGCGATCGGCGGCGGCGGACTGCTGGTGGCCCAGTACATGCACCGGCGCCGTGTCGGCCCGGTCGAGCGGGCGGCGCCGGTCGGCTGACCGGCCCGTCACCTGAGTCCGAGGCTGAGTCCGATAGAGAGTTGGTGACAGCATGTCGATCGCGCCACTGCGGACGATGGCACGGCTGGTCGGAGTCCCGGTCCGGGCGCTGGTGCGCCGCAGCACGAGGCTGAACGCGGCGCTCTGGGACACCCAGTACGCGCTGGGCTTCTGGGGCTACCTGGACGGCGCGGGCGACGGGGCCATGCCGCTGTCGCTGATCGAGACGTGGGCCCCGCGCCCGACGATCCTCGACCTCGGCTGCGGCACCAGCGCCAACCTTCCCCTGACCCAGGGCCGGTATCGGCACTACCACGGCGTCGACATCAGCCGCCGGGCGATCGAGGCGGCCCGGTCGCTTGACCGGCCGGACGCATCGTACGAGGTGGCTGACATCCGGGCCTACCGGAGCCTGGAACGGTACGACGCCATCCTGCTGCGCGAGGTCATCTACTACCTCTCGGTGGCGGAGGCGGAGCACCTGCTGCGCCGGCTGCCGGACATGCTCACCGCGCGGGGCCGGATCATGGTGCAGATCTACGACGTCGACCGGTCCCAGCAGTTCGTCGAGGTGATCCGCGGCTGCGGGCTGGACGTCACGACGCGGCTGCCGGCGGACTGCGCCGACGGCGCGACCGGCGCCTTCTTCGTCCTGACCCCAGTGGCCGCCCCGCCGGGCTGAACCCCGCGGCCGCCCGGCCGCTGCCGGGGCAGGGGAGGGGGCCCGCCGGGCTGAACCTCGCTGGCGCCCGGCCGCTGCCGGGGCAGGGGAGGGAGGCCCGTCGGACGTCCCGCGCGCCCCGGGCCCCCGGCCCCGCGCTCAGACGGAGACCCGGCGCTCCCACCACGGCCACACCGTCACCGGTTCGCTGCGCAGCAGCCGGCGATGCAGGTCCTGGAGCCGGTGCCCGGGTTCGACCCCGAGCCGGTCGGAGAGGGTGCTGCGGGCGTCCTGGAAGGCGGTGAGCGCCTCCGCCCGCCGGGAACTCTGCCCGAGCGCGACGAGCAGCAGCTCCCAGAGCCGCTCCCGCATCGGGTGCTCGGCCAGCATCCAGCGCAGCTCGGCGACCACGTTCTCGACGTCGCCGAGCAGGAGCCGTACGCCGGTCGCCTCCTCCAGGACGTCCTGGCGCAGCTCGGTCAGCCGGATGCGTTCGGCCTCGGCGAGCGGGCCGGTCGCCTCGTGCAGGGCCCGGCCGGTCCAGTGGGCCAGGCCCCGCTGGAAGAGGTAGAGCGATCGGGACAGGTCCGCCTGGGACCGGGCGGCGCGGGCCGCCCGGACGTCCTGTTCGAAGCGGATGATGTCCACGGCGTCCGACGGGATGTCGAGGGTGTAGCCGGGCCGGGTGGACCGGAGCACCCGGGCCAGGGCCGGCCGCCGGCCGGGCGGCTCCAGGACCCGACGCAGTCGGCCGATGTAGGTGTGCACCATGTTCTCCACCGAGTCGGGCCGGCGGCCGGCCCAGATCCCGTCGACGATCTGCGCGACGGACATCACCATGCCGCTGCGCAGCGCCAGCACCGCCAGGACCTCCCGTTGCCGTGGTGTGCCCAGGTACAGGTGCGTGTCCCCGCGCTGGGTCCGGATCGGCCCCAGGAGCAGTATGGACAGTTCATCGTGCGACATCAGGTGTCTCCCCCACCAGAGGAACCGGGTGCCAGGACCCGGCTCGGCACTTGTCGACGGCACTGTCCGGGCACCGGACAACCACGGCGTCGGGGCGGGTCCGGGACGGCAGGCGAGTCGACGGTTCGACGCGCGTTCGGCGGCTCCCCGCAGCGGGAGGGCCCTCGGGGCATCCGCGCCACCTACCGGTCGTCCGGGACGGTGACGAAGCGCAGCCCGCGATCGGTCAGCCTCGGGAGGACCTCGGCCAGGGCCGCGACGGTCTGCGACCGGTCGCCGCCGCCGTCGTGACAGAGCATGATCTGCCCGGGCCGGGTGCGCGACAGCGTCCGGGCGATCCGGGCGATGCCGGGGCTGCGCCAGTCGCTGGGGTTGACCGTCCAGTCGACCGGGACGAGGCCGAGCTCGGCGGTGGTCCGCAGCACCCGGGGCGACCAGTTGCCACCGGGGGCGCGGAACAGCCGCGGCGTGTGCCCGGTCGCGTCCTCGATCTCGCGCTGGGTCCGGTCGATCTCGGCGGTGATCTCGTGCCGGGCCAGCGCGGCGAACGGCTGCGGGTGCGTCATGGAGTGGTTGCCGATCAGGTGGCCGGCGGCCAGCACCTCCCGGGCCAGCTCCGGGTGTTCCCGCACCCGGTCGCCGACGAGGAAGAACGTGGCCCGCACGCCGTGCCGGTCGAGCAGGTCGAGCATCGGCGCGGTCCACCGCGGGTGCGGGCCGTCGTCGACGGTGAGCGCCACGTCGTCGCCCGGCACGCCGAAGGTCGGTCGCCGGGGACCGCCGAGCGAGGGGCGGCGGCGCAGGAGCTGCCGGCCGCGGTAGGCGAAGAGCAGGTAGTGCAGGGCGTGCGCGCAGATCTGGGAGCCCAGCCGGGCCACCGGTTTCCGGGCGCCGGTCATCGGGGCGTTCTCGCGGTGGTCACGCGGGTCGGCCCGAAGTCGCGGTCGGCGAGGTGGCGCAGCCCGCCCACGACGGCGCCCGTGACGACGGCCAGTTGGACCAGCAGGTGCACGGCGAAGAAGAAGACCGCGTACGCGGGCCCGCGCCGGTGCAGGACGAACCGCAGCAGCCCGGGCTCGGCCACCACGAACAGGGCGAGAAGGAGCAGCGACGCGGCCGGCCAGCCGCCGCCGAGCGGGGCCAGCGGCAGGGTCGCCGGCACCAACGTCGCGGCGACCAGGGCCACGGGGCTGTTGGCGCGGATGCCCGCCGGTCCGCGTTCGGCCAGGGCCACCGGGATCAGCAGCTGCGAGCGGTGGAACTGCTTGCGCAGCAGCGCCCCGAGCCGGCTGTCGTCGTCGTGTCGGCAGACGACGGTGTCGGTGAGGACGATGCCGTACCTGTCGCCCATCCGGTCGCCGAGTTCGACGTCCTCCGAGGCGCGCAGGTTCTCGTCGAACAGCCCGACCGAGGTGAAGACCTCGCGGCGGATGAGGCAGACCGCGAAGAGGGTCGTGCGCACCCGCCCGACGTTGCGTAGCCGCCAGTAGTGCCCGTGCAGCAGCCGGTACGCCTCGACCGGCCCGTCGTCGATCAGGGGTTCGAGCGCGTAGATGCCGTGTACGCAGGCGACGTCCGGCTCGCCGCGCAGGATCGCGAGGGCGTTCTCCAGGGCGTCCGGTTGTGGAGCGCAGTCGGAGTCGAGGAAGAGGAGCAGCTCGCCCGTGCTGGCCTGGATGCCGCGGTTGCGGGCGGCGGCTGGCCCGGCGTTGCGGTCGGTGACCAGCAGCCGACAGGGGAACCGCCGCGCGATCTCCCGGGTCTCGTCGGTGCTCGCGTCGTCGACGACGATGACCTCGGTCACCGGTTGTCGCTGCCGGTAGACCGCCTCGAGACAGGCGCCCAGGGTCTTCGCGCTGTTGTGGGCGGGGATGATGACCGACACCGTCGGCGGCATGATCAGCACCTCACCGGGAAGTAGGGTAATTCGTAAGTAATATTGACGCTGGGAATTCCGTCGGGCCGCGACCAAGTTATCGACCGGCAACCCCCTCCCGCAAGGGTTGCCTTGCGTAGTCAAAGTTCCATCCAGCCTCGGTCCAGGAAAGATTTCGGGGCGCTGGATAGCGTCGCGGCATGCCCAATCTGGTCAGCGTCGAGGAATGCGAGCGGCTCACCGTTCGCGAGGTGCACGACCTCTATCGGCGGTACGTGAACGCAAGCCAGGTCAATCTCATGACCTCGTTCGGGTTCGGCCGGGAATTGGTCGAGCACGCCGAGGGCGCCTACCTGACATTACGCGACGGCCGGCGGGTCCTCGACCTGACCGGCGGCGTGGGGGTGCTCAACCACGGCCACAACCATCCACGCATCGTGGCGGCCCGGCAACGGTTCGCTGAGCGCCAGCGGATGGAGGTGCACAAAACGCACTTCTCGCCATACCTCGCGGCGCTCGGCCACAACCTGGCGCAGTTGCTTCCCGGCGACCTCTCGATGTCGTTTCTCCCCAACTCCGGTGCGGAGGCGGTGGAGGGTGCGGTGAAGCTCGCCTTCAAATACCACGGCGGCCGTCGGGGAACCATCCTGCGGGCGGACTGCGGTTTCCACGGAAAGTTGCTCGGCTCCGGCGGACTGACCGGTCAGCCCCACTTCGATTTTCCGACAATCCCCGGAATCGTCCCGTTTACTTACGGCGACCTGGATTCCGTCCGATCGGCTATCGAGGCGCACCCCGGCGACGTCTATGCCCTGATCGTCGAACCGTTCAGCGCCTCCACCATTCAGTGGTGCGACGAAGGTTTCCTTCGCGGGGTGCGGGAACTGTGCGATCGGCACGACATCGTGCTGATCTTCGACGAGATCTACACCGGCTGGGGCAAGACGGGCAGCCTCTTCTACTTCATGCGCTACCCCGGCCTGGTGCCGGACGTGCTGACCACGAGCAAGTCGTTCGGCGGCGGCAAGTCGTCCATCTCGGCCTTCGTCGCCCGGGAGCCGGTGTTCCGCAAGGCGTACGACAACCTCACCGACGCGCTGCTGCAGAGCACCAGCACGACCTACTACGGCATGGGGGAGGAGTGCGTCACCGCCATCGAGGCGATCAACGTGGCGGTGGAGGACGACTACCCGGCGCGGGCCCGCGAGCTGGAACGCGTGCTGGAACCGGCCCTGACCCGGCTGGGCAAGGAGTACCCGGAGGCGGTCGGCCGGGTGGCGGGCGCCGGGGCGCTCTGGGGCGTCCAGATCGACGGCGGGCCCAAGCTGCTCGACCTGGTCTCCCGGCTCGCCCCGGGCGGCGTGGCCCGGGACCCCAGGTTCAAGGCGAAGCTGGTGACCTGCGCCGTCGTCAACGCGCTCTACCGGGACCACGACATCTTCACCTACTACACGCTGAACGGACTGAACCCGCTGGTCATCGGCCCGTCGCTGGTCACCGACCCGGCCGACGCGCAGCGCGCCGTCGACGCCCTCGGCGAGGTGCTGGCCCAGGGACTGAACCGGCTGGTCACCCGGTTCGTCGCGCAGAAGGTGGGATCGCTGTGGTGATCGCGATCACCGGCGCGGCGGGCATGCTGGGCTCCCGGCTGGTCGACCGCCTCGGCGCCGAAGGCCACCACGTACGCGGTGTCGACCTGCGGCCGGAAGACGGAGTCACCCACGTCGGGGACGTCCGCGACTCCCGCCTGCTGGACCGCGCCTTCGCCGACGCCACCGTCGTCATCCACTGCGCGGCGGCGCTGCCCAGCTACCCGGCCGACCAGATCCGCTCCGTCACCGTCGAGGGCACGCGGGCCGTGTTCGCCGCTGCGGATCGGGCCGCGGTGGCCCGGGTCGTGCACGTCTCGTCGACCGCCGTCTACGGGCTGCCGACGCGGGTGCCCACCCCGGAGGAACACCCGCACGCGCCGGTGGACACCTACAGCGCGGCCAAGGCGGCGGCCGAGGAGATCGCCGTCCGGCACCGCGCCGGCCTGCCGGTGGCGGTGCTGCGACCCAAGACCTTCCTCGGCCCCGGCCGGATGGGACTCTTCTCGATGCTCTTCGAGTGGGCCGAGGAGGGCCGCAACTTTCCGGTCCTCGGCCGCGGCGACGTGCGGATCCAGATGTTCGCCGTCGACGACCTCGTCGACGCGGTGGTGACCGTCCTGCACGCCCCCGACGAGGTAGCCAACGACACGTACAACCTGGCCGCCGAGCGCTTCGGCACCCTCCGGGAGGACTTCCAGGCGGTCCTGGACGCCGCCGGCCACGGCCGGCGGGTGGTCTCGCTGCCGGCCCGGCCGGCGCTAGCCGCGCTCAGCCTGCTGGAACGCAGCCGGCTCTCGCCGGTCTACGGCCGACTGCTGCACAAGCTGATGGCCGACTCGTACGTCAGCATCGACAAGGCCCGACAGCGGCTGGGCTTCCAGCCGAAGCTGTCCAACCAGGACGCCATCCTGCGCACCTTCGAGTGGTGGCGGACCGAGCGGCACCGTGAGCGCCCGGCGCGGGACGGGCGGACCAGCCGTGATCCCTGGCGGCAGGGCGCCCTCGCCGCCGCGAAGATCTTCTTCTGACAGGGGCCCTGATGACCGCCGTCGAAAGCGTGGTGGAGCCGGTCGCCCCGGTCGCCACCGGACCCGTCGCGCGCGTGCCCACGCTGCTGCGACACCTCGTGGCGCTGGCCCGGCCGGGCCACGCCGTCAAGAACCTGCTCGCCGTCCCGCTGGCTCTGACCGACACGCCGGTCTGGACGGCGACCGCGCTGTGGCGGTGCGTCTGGGCGGTGGCCGCGTTCACGCTCGCCTCATCGGTGATCTACGTCGTCAACGACATCGCCGACCACCGCCTGGACCGGGCGCACCCCGCAAAGGGGCGTCGGCCGATCGCCGCCGGCCACGTCTCCGTACCGGTGGCCGGGGCGTACGCGGTCGTCCTCGCCGTGCTGCTGGCCACGCTGACCGTCAACGGGCCGGCGATGACGTGGTGGCCGCTGGTCGCGTACCTCGCGCTGAGCACCGCGTACAGCAGGTGGCTCAAGCACGTGCCGCTGCTGGACGTCTGCGTGGTCTCGGCCGGCTTCGTGCTGCGCGTCATGCAGGGCTACGCCGCGACCGGCGCGACCGCCTCCAGTCTCCTGCTCACCGCGGTGTTCAGCGGCTGCCTGGTGCTCGTTTTCGGCAAGCGCCGGCACGAGCTGGCCGCCCTCGGCACGCCGCACCGGCCCGCGCTTGTCGGCTACAACCTGCTGCTCGCCGACCACCTGCTCGGTCTCACCGCCTCCCTGGCCGGCACCGCCTTCCTGCTCTACCTGCACGTCGACGCGCCGATCGACGCCTACCCGCCCGTCGCGCTGGCGATCGTCGTACCGCTGGGACTGCTCGCCGCGTTCCGCTACCTGCAGGCGGTGCTCGTGCTGCGCACCGGCGGCGACCCGATCCGGATGCTGCTGCGCGACCGGATGATCGTCGGTTGCGCCGTACTCGCTGGCACCACGCTGGCCCTGGCACAGATCACCGCCCGCTATCCCCACCTGCTGACCTGGACGGACAGATGAACCATCCCCTGGTGTCGGTCATCGTGCCGAACTACAACTACGCCCGCGCGCTGCATCTCTGCCTCAACTCCCTGCGGGCACAGACGTATCCGCATCTGGAGATCATCGTGGTCGACGACTGCAGCACCGACGACTCGGTCGCGGTCGCCGAGGCCCACGGCGCGCGGGTCGTGCGTACGCCACGCAACGGCGGGCCGGCCGCGGCCCGCAACCTCGGCGCGGCGACCGCGGCGGGCGAGATCCTGTTCTTCATCGACTCCGACGTGGCGGCCAAGCCCGACGCGGTGGCCAACGCGGTCGAGCTGCTGGCCGCCGACCCGACGATCGGGGCGGTCTGCGGCAACTACGACCCGGTGCCGCTGATCCGCGACAGCCTCCTGGAGGAGTACCGCTGCCTCCAGCAGTCCTACTGGCTCATCGCGGACGAGGGACCGATCATGACGCTCTACACCGCGCTGCTGGCCGTGCCGGCGCGGGTGTTCACCGAGATCGGGCCGTTCAACCCCCGGCTGCGGGAGACTGAGAACGCCGACTACGGGATGCGGCTCGCGCAGCGCTACCGGATCCTGCTCTCCCCGCGGGTGCGCGGCGTGCACGACCACGACCACGAGCTGGGGGTGCTGGTGCGCAAGGTGTTCACCCGCACGGCGCTGCACATCCCGATGTACGCCCGCAAACCGGAGTTCCCCGGCGGGCTGAGCAGCGGCCCCCGGGCCTGGGTCAGCATCGCCGCCCCGCTGGCACTGCTCACCGCCGCCCTGCCCCTGCTGCTCGGCCCGGCCTACCTGCTGGTGCCGCTGGCCGCGTTCGTCGCCTTCCTCGCCGGGGACCTGCCGATGCACCGGTTCGTACGGGTCGAACGCGGGCCGCTCTTTCTGGTCTACTTCGTCGCGATGCACTTCTTCCTGAACCTGGTCATCGCCGTCGCCGCGGCCTGCGGCGTGGTCGCCTGGCTGACCTCGGGCCGGTTCCGGCGGCTCTACGACCGACCGGAGGTCGCCACCCGATGAACGGACTCCCGCTCGTCTCGGTGATCGTGCCGAACTACAACTACGCCGAGTCGCTGGACCTGTGCCTGCGCTCCATCCTCGACCAGACCTACCCGAACATCGAGCTGCTCATGGTCGACGACTGCAGCACGGACCAGTCCGTCGCGGTGGCCAGCGCCCTCGGCGTCCCCGTGGTCAGCACGGGAGTCAACGGCGGCTGCGGCACCGCCCGCAACGTCGGCGCCGCGGCGACCCGCGGCGACCTGATCTGCTACGTCGACTCCGACCTGGCGCTGGCACCCGACGCGGTGGCCACCGCGGTCCGGCTGCTCGTCGAGGACCCCGCCGTCGGGGCGGTCTGCGGCATCCAGGACGCCGAGCCGTTGCTCCACGACACCGTGGTCTCCCGGTACCGCGGCCTGCAGTACCACTACTGGTCGATCAGCTCCGAAGGCGACGTGTCGTTCCTCTTCCCGGCCATGTGCGTCATCCGGCGGGCCGTCTACGACGAGGTCGGGCCGTTCAACCCGGCGCTGCGGCAGACCGAGGAGGTCGACTACGGCTACCGGCTGACCCGCCGGCATCGGATGCTGCTCACCTCCGAGGTACGCGGGCGGCACGACCACGACCACGAGCTCTCCGGGCTGCTGCGCAAGCTGTTCCACCGGGGACGGCTGCGCATCCCGCTCTACGCACGCGCCCGCCGCTTCGGCAAGGGTTTCGAGACCGCCTCGCGCGCCTGGGGCAGTCTCGCCGCGTTCGCCGCCCTGCCGGCGCTGGCCGTACCGCTGCTGCTGGGGCCGTGGGGAGCGGTGGTTCCCGCCGCGCTGCTCGCCGCCTCCCTGGCCTGCGACGCCGGGATGTACGGCTTCGTGCTGCGCCGGCGTGGCCTGCCGTCCCTGCTCGGCTTCGCCGGCCTGCACTTCCTGGTCAACGTCACGATCACCGCCGGGGTGGCGACCGGCGCGGCGCAGTGGCTGCTGTCGCGCACGTTCCGGCAGCTCTACGACGCCTCGTTCCCGGTCGAGGGCACCCCCCGGTGGGAATCGGCGTGACGACGGCCGCGCCGGTGACCGCCGCCGGCACCGAGCCGACGCCGCCCGCCACCGCGCGGCTTCGGCGCTGGCCGGCGGCGGTCCTGGCCGGCGCCGGCGCGCTCTGGCTCGCGTTCACCGTCGCGCACCTGGCGCTCAGCGGGCGCTGGTGGCTCTGGCTCGCGGTGGACGCCGTGCCGCCGCTCTTCTTTCTCCTGGCGCCCCTGGTGCTGGGGGCCGGCGCGGCGGCGGTCCGGCGGCGGCGCCGCACGGTGGCGCTGCTCGCCGCCGCCGCGTTGCTGCTCGGCGCGGGGCAGAGCGGCGTCAACGTCCGCCGATGGCAGGGCGGGGACGGCCCGGCCCCGCCCGACGCCCTGCGCGTGTTCGTCTGGAACACCGGCTACTGGGACGAGGGGGGCGAGACCGAGGCGCTGTACCGGTCGCTGCGCGACGCGGACGCCGACCTCTACCTGTTGCAGGAATACTGGTACGAGAAGAGCGCCGGACCGACGCCGGCCACGCTCGACCGGCTGCGCGCCGAGTTCCCCGGCTTCCAGGTCGTGGTCGTCGGCGAGCTGGTCACCGTCTCCCGGCTGCCGGTGCTGCGGCAGGTGCCGCTGGAGCCGGTCGGCCTGCCGCCGGCGGTGGCGGGAGCCGGCGACCAGTGGCGCTACAAGACCCTCCGCACCGACCTGGACCTCGGCGGCGGCCGCGTGCTGTCGGCGTACAACCTGCATCTGCCCGTGCAGCTCTCGCCCGAGCACGGCCCGTTCGACGGCGACTTCTACCGGGTGCTGCGTGAGCAGCACGCCCAGCGGGAACCGCAGTGGCGGGCGCTGGCCCGTGACGTGGGGTCCAACCCCCATCCGGTGCTGCTCGCCGGGGACCTGAACACCAGCCCGGCGATGGGTGACCTGCGCAAGCTGCCCGACGGCCTGCGCGACGCCGGTCACGCGATGCCGTCGCTCTACCCGGCGAGCTGGGCGGAGTCCGCCGGCTGGCCGCGGTGGTGGCGGCTCGACTGGGCGCTCGCCTCGCCGGCGGTGCGGGTGCACTCCTACCGCTTCGGCGACGCGGGCGGCGTCTCCGACCACCGTCCGCAGGAGCTGCTGGTGTCGCTGGGCGACGGCTGACGCGTCGCGTCCGGTCGTACCGGCCCGTGCGGACGCACCCGCCGGCCGGGATCGCTCGCCGGGCCCGGCCGCCGGTTCCGGTCCTCCTGGCGCGGTCAGAGCCCGGCCGCGGCGTCGTACCGGCGACGCAGGTCTGCCATTTCCGGCCCGGTCAGCGCCTCCTCGCGCGCCTGCTCCACGTACTTCTGCGGGAACATCTCGCGCAGCCGGTCGACGAACGCGACGTCGGCGCTCGCCTCGACCGCCCGAATGCCGGGAGGCTCGATGGACATGTCCATGATCACCGGACCGACGAGCTTGACGGCCCAGTCCCACGGACGCTTCTGCTCGGCGATCCCGCAGAGGCGGAAGCCGTAGACCGTTCGCACGTCGGCGAGGGCGGTGGCTTCCGCCGGCTCGTGACCGTAGACGCGGACTCCGCAGATCACCGCCGGTTTCGTCCTGCCCTCGGTGGCGGCGTGCGGTGCGTCATGTCCAGCGTGGTGGTGTTGCCCCGGGTCCACCTGTTCGAGCGTGCTCCGCATTCGGGCCATGATCCGTGTCCGCAGATCCGTCGGCTCGGCTTCCGATCCGGCCGAGTTGGTCAGTACGACCGCGCCGGCCGTCAAGGTCAGGATCGCCGCCACCCACACGAATCGATTTTGGTACCATCCCGCGAAGCTCTGCCGGGAGAACATGCTCACCTCTTGTCTGGTCGCCGTTTCCGGTGCGTTGACAGACGACCCGGATGCCACCGGCGGGTCGGATCTCGGGCGTCGGCTGTGCTGGGACACGTACGGCGGGGACGATTGCCCAGGGGTGTGCCCGTCGTACGTGGAGACGGCCCGGCGAGGCGGCGCGCGCGGGCCGGTGAGACCGGCGCGCTACCGGCGCTGCTGCTCCCGTGCTGCCGTTCCCAGCGCGGTTGCCCCCGCGCTGCGGCGATGTGAGCCATTGCAACACGACCCGGACCGCTCCGGCAACATCGACAATGCTCATCGTCGTGCCGGGTGCCGCAGGTGAGCAGACACGTTGTCCCGGCTCGGGCTGGCGAGGGGTCCGGTCAGGGTGGGTCGAACCGGCCCTGACACGCCGCAGCCGTGGGCATCCGGTGGCACGGGACCAAGTTAGGAGGATTCAACACCGGAAAGGTGGCGGAACTCCGGATCCAGTACTGCTCCGGGTGCCGGGGCCGGGCCTCCACGACGAACGGCTTCTTCCCGTCGCGGAGAATCAGCTTCCCGCCGCCCTGCGGCGTGGAGTCGTGGTAAGTCGCCTCGATCTCCCAACTACAGGACTTTTCCCCGGTGACCGCCTCCACGCGCAGCCCGCCGGGGGACATGCCACCGCCCAGGTCGATCTTCCGGCGACTGAAGTACAGCCGTCCCTGCTCCTCGACGTCATCGGCGATGTACGGGATCGGATCCTCCTCGGTCAGATCGAAGAGCATCCCTTCGTAAGCGGCACCGCCCTCCGGGGCGACGTCGATCACCGCCTTGGCCGTCGAGGGCTGGCAGGAGACGTTGACCGCGTGCATGTCGATGATCGAGAGCTGGGTCGTCCGGTCACTGATGATGTTCATGGTGAAGACCGCCGCGTCACTGGTGGACGGGTCTGTGAAGCCACCCGGCAAGCCCCCGATCATCGACGGAAAGGGAAGCAGACGTCCACCCAAAGAACGGAGGAAGCGCCAGATCTCCACGTCGGACCCGAGCGACTCCAGCTTCACCTGCTCCGGCTGGGTCAACGGCCGGTCGAGGACGATCCGCCAGAACTCGGGGATCGTGCGGTCGTACTTCACCGAGGCGACGAAGGGTGTCTTGGCCTGGTCGTGCCGCCGGCCGGCGTCCTGCTCCGCCCCGATCCGTGAATCCGCGGTCTCCCGATCGAAGAAGTGGGTGACGAGCAGAGTCGCCAGTAGGGTCACGATGGCCAGCGCGATCGTGACGAGCAGATGCTTCCGCTTCTCCGGCGGCGGAAGGTCCTTCATGCCGGGCGCGATCTGCTCCCCGGCGTGGGTGAGGAGTGAACGACCTTTCGGTGGTGCCGGTTCCGTAGCCGGTGGCCCCGGTTCCGCTGCTGCGGGTGGTGGTGGCGCAGCGGTGGTCTTCTCGCCGTCCTTGTCTGCTCCCGGTATCGGCGGTTCTGGTGGCATCTCCTTCTCCTGACCGTCGTCGTCGCTCATGAGCACGGGTGGCGTGACCCGTCGTTCCTCCTGTCCGGTCACTGAGGCGGTGTCGCGATCGCCGTCACCGCGGGGTGAACGACCCGCTGCTCAGGCCCCGAGAACCAGGTCAACGCGGTGGCGCTCTGACCGTCGGTCGCCGGCGCCAGGCTGGCGAAGACCAGCCCGGACCTGGTGCGTACCGACTGCGTCGGCAGTTGGCCCCTTACCCGGCTCCAGGAGCTGTTCGCCTCCAGACGCCACAGGATCGGGGCGCCGTGGGCCCAGACGGATGCCTCCCCGCAGGACCAACCGATCGTGGTGGCGTACAACAGGCCGTCCTCCCACCAGAGGTCGACCACCCGGGAACCCCGACCATCCACGCCGAACGGCGTGGGGCCCTCCGCCGCATCGAGGCCGGGGGTCGCCTGCCTGCGTCCGGTGGCCGGATTCAGGACGGTGACGGTCGCGTTCTCCCGGCAGGCGTCGAAGTGACCGCCCTCGACGAAGGCCATTCGGGCTCCGCCGTAGGCGGTCGTGGGGGCGGCGGTCCCCCGGGAGACGGCGATGTTTCCCTTCGTCATGCCGATCCGCTTGACCTGCCCGTCCGAGGAGGCGAGCAGCAACTGCTCCGGTCCACCGTAGGCCGCCGTGGTATCGAGATCGGCGCCAGCGAAGAGGGCCACCTCCGGCAGGCCGGCCAGGGCGGTGAGCTGCTGACTGAACCGCACCGGGGCGTCCACCGGTTCAGGTGTGCCGTCGCGCCCCCCGGGGCAACGCCAGCCGGTGGATCCTCCGCTTTCCGTCCACGACGAGGACCTCGTCGGTACCGACGGAGATGGCGCTTGAGCAGCCGACACAGGGGAGGGAGAAGCTGGTCGCGGTCGTGCGGTCGATGACCGCGACCGTCGCCTCGTCCGTGCCTGCGGCGGCCACTGCGAAGACGTACCGTCCGCTACTGGTCCAGCC
Source organism: Micromonospora sp. NPDC049060 (assembly GCF_040649055.1). NCBI lineage: Bacteria > Bacillati > Actinomycetota > Actinomycetes > Micromonosporales > Micromonosporaceae > Micromonospora > Micromonospora sp. NPDC049060. The sequence goes on along the minus strand of NZ_JBEZEV010000073.1, from coordinate 13,495 downwards.
CGGTGCCGTGCGGTACCCGGAAAAGTCGCCCTCGATCCGACTCACCAGCCGACCGTCGACCAGCAGGGCCAGCTCGTCGGCGGCGAGATAGGCCAGGGTGGGTGGCTTCGAGGGCTCCGCAGGCGCGCTGGACGATCCGTCGAACGGGTCGGCCAGCGTCGCAGGATCCCGGATGAGGTGATGGATCAGAAGCCCGAGTAGCACGGCCGAGAGAACGGTTGCGGCCATCACCACAGACTGCACCCGAGACGTACGCATCGACGGATGACCCTCCATCTGACGTCGTACCTCGAGCTTAGGTCGCGGCTGTGACGGTCGCACTCCCCTCTGTCATCGCCCGGTCGGGCCAGACTCAGTGCCGCCAGTTGAGCTGGACGGTCGCGGGCGCTGCACCGGTCGGGGTGACGGGGATTGTGTCGACCTTCGCCGATGGGTAACGTAGCGCATCGATATGGCTACCCGCTGCTATCGTCGGAGGTGGTCCATGTGACACGTGCCGTGGAGGCGGAACTGCCCCTCTGGCCGCCGGTCAATCCGACCCGAGGCCCGTTCACCCCGTTGGACGAAACCGAACGAGACCGCTACGTCGGCCCGGTGAGGCGGGTGCGGCTGCCCACCGGGGCTCCGGCCTGGCTGGTCACCCGGCACGCCGACGTCCGCCAACTGCTGCGCCACCCCGCTTTCAGCTCCGACTTCCGCCGCCCCGGCTTTCCGTTGCTGCGCCCGCTGCCGCCGCAGGCGGCCGAGGACGGCAGGGGCTCGTTCATCCAGATGGACGGTGGCGAGCACTCCCGCCTGCGGAGGATGCTCACCGCCGAATTCATGATCAAAAATGTCCGCCGGATCGAGCCGCTGATCCAACGCACCGTCGACGAGGCGCTCGACGTCCTGGCTGCCGCCGGGCCTCCGGCCGACCTGGTGTCGTCCTTCGCCCTGCCGCTGCCGTCCATGGTGATCTGTCACCTGCTCGGCGTCCCCTATGCCGACCACGACTTCTTCCAGACCCGCAGCCGCACCCTGCTCGACCGCGAGATGCCGCCGGCGCGGGTCCAGCGCGACTTCGAGGAGCTGCGTGACTACATCCGGGCTCTCGTCGACGCCAAGCGGGCCCGGCCCGAAGGGGCGGACGACCTGCTCAGCCGGCTGATCCGGGAACGGGTCGAGCCGGGGGAGCTCGATGTGGACGAACTGGTCGGGATGGCGTTGCTGCTGCTCATCGCCGGCCACGAGACCACCGCCAACATGATCGGGCTGAGCGTCCTGCGGCTGACCCGGGACCCTGGGCAGTACGCGATCCTGCGTGACGAGCCCGACTGGGCGGCGGAGCTGGTGGAGGAGTTGCTGCGCTACCTGAGCATCGTGCGGTCCGGCCTGCTCCGGGTGGCCACCGAGGACGTCACGATCGGTGGTCGGCTGATCCGGGCCGGTGAGGGCGCGGTCGTGGTGATCTCCCTGGCCAACCGGGACGCCGACGTCTTCGACGAGCCCGACCGGTTCGATCCGTACCGGCAGGCGCACCAGCAGGTGGCCTTCGGGTTCGGGGTGCACCAGTGCATCGGGCAGCCGCTTGCCCGGGCCGAGCTACGTATCGCGCTGGTGGCGCTGGCTCGCCGCTTTCCCGGCCTTCAGGTGACGGCCGCGCCCGAGGAGTTGAGCACCCGGGACAGCTCGGTCGTCTTCGGACTCGACGCTCTGCCGGTGACCTGGTGACCGCCGGCGGCCGGCCCGTCGGCGACGAGGCGACGGTGCGGGTGGAGGTCGACCGGGACGCCTGCTGCGGGTCGGGCAACTGCGTGCTCGCCGCGCCGGAGGTCTTCGCGCAGGACGACTCCGACGGGCTGGTGCTGCTGCGGGCCGCCGCGCCGCCGGCGGGAAGCGGCGAGCGGGTCCGTCGCGCCGCCGATCTCTGCCCGGCCGGGGCCATCCGGGTCGTCTGAGGCCACCGGAGCCTGCGCTCGTCGACCTCCGGGGGCGCCGACCCCGGGGGCGTCCGTCACCCTTTCCAGGCGTACCCCGGGCGACGCTGACGGCCGACGCTCCGCTCACCTCACCGAGGTTCCCCGGCGGGCGTCGTCGGGTGCGACCGGAGCATCGCCCGGGCCAGGCTCGCCCGGTTCGACACGCCGAGCTTGCGGTAGATCCGGCCCAGGTGGGTGTCGACCGTACGGACGCTCAGGAAGAGCCCGTGTGCGACCTCCACGCTTGTCATACCGCGGCTCACCAGATCGGCGATCTGCCGTTCACGCTCGGTCAGCACGGCCAGCGGGTCGCCACCCCTGGTTGACGCGTCCGGGACGAGACGGCTCTGCTGTCGGCGAACCCGATCGACCAGACGGGCCGAACCGCACTGTTCGGCGAGCGCGGCGGCCCGTCCGAGCCAGGCGCGGGCATCGTCGGTGCGGCCGGCGTCGACCAGTACCGTTCCCGCCGCCGCCATCGTCCGGCACAGGTCCAGGTCCAGTCCGCGACCGGCGAAGCATTCGACTGCCTGCTCCGCGTCGGCCAGCGCGGGGCTGGTTTCCCCGCGTGCGGCGTACAGCCGCATGCGGGCGCGCATCAGGAAGCCCTGACGGCTGACGGAGAGGTTGCGCACCGAGGCCTCGGCCAGGTCGACCCACCGGCTCGCGTCACGCTTGTCACCCATCCGGAGCGCGGCCATGGACAGCGCCTCGTACCAACGGGACCGGTTCGGCGGGGCGATCCGTGGCATCTCCGGGCCGCCGAGAGCGTCGAGCATCAGCCGACGCCCGCGTTCCGGCTCCGCCACCTTGATCAGCAGGTCCGCCAGGAGGCAGGGCACGATCGCATCCTCGGCCGGACCCTGGTCCCGGATCAGGGCGAGGGCCTGATCACCCAGGGCGATCACCGCAGCGGCCTCCCGGTCGGAGTCCTGCCAGTACCGTACGAGCGCGAGAAGCGCGGCGACCGAAGCCCGGGCCGTCGACGTGCCTTCCGGTTCGAGCAGTTCCGCAGCCTCCTCCAGGGTGCGGCCGGCCCGGTCGAGTAGTCCACGTTGCAACTCCACCGCCCCCAGCGAGGTCAGGATGGCGGGAAGGATGAACCGTTGTCCGGTTCGGCGGGCCTCCTCGGCGCCCCGGGACAGGTGCCGTTGCGCCTCGGTGAACCGGTGCAGGGCGTCCTCCGTCGCGCCCACCAGGTAGAGGGCCGGCAGGTTGGTGACGACGCTGCTGTCCGGCGTGGTGTCCACCAGATCGGCCGCGATGTCGGCGGCCCGGTCCGCGGCGTCGCTGTCCGCGGCGAGCAGGTGCGCCATCGCCATCTGGGCGACGGCGGCCGCCTCCCCGAGCCGGTCCCCGTGCTGCCGGGCGATGGTGGCGGCCTCGCGGGCGTTCAGGCGGGCGGCTTCCTGATCGAGCCGGTCGAGGGCGAGTGCCGCCAGTTCCGTGTGCATGGCCACGGCCGTGGAGGGAGCGGAGGGATGGGTGCCCCGCAGCGCGGCCAGCCCCTCCCGGATCAGAACCGACGCCTCGGCGTGCCGGCCCTGGATCCGGCGTACCCGGACGGCGACTGCCATGGTCGAGGAGAAGTCCCCGCCAGGTATGCGGATCGCCCGGGGTAGGAAGGTGTGCACCAGTTGCTGCACGTCGCATCGACCGCCGCGCAGCAACTGGGCCCGCAGGGCCAGCACCTGCGCCTCGTACCAGCGGTCGTCGCCCTCGGGCAGCAGTTGCAGCGCGGCCTCCAACCACTCCAGGGCATCGGCCGGTGCGTCGTGCATGGTGCTCCGCGCCGCGTCGATCAGAACGGGCAACTGCTCAGGACGGCCCGTGTCGAGGGCCCGGGCGATGTGGTGGGCGCGCTGGGTGACCGGAGCGCCGCGAGCCAGCAGTTCGGTCTCCACGCGCCGGTGGGCGGCGAGGCGTTGGCTTGGGCCGATCTGCGCGTAGACGAACCGACGGACGACGTCGTGCCGGAACGCGAAGCGCGGCAGCAACTGCACCGGGCGCATCAGGTCCAGCTCGGTGAGGGTGTCCAGGGCGGACAGTGTCTCCGTGACGTCCAGTCCGGCCACCGCGGCGAGCAGTTCCGCCGAACCGGGGGTACGCAGCACGGCGGCTGCCTGGGCGACCCGCAGTTCGCGGTCGCCGAGCTCCGCCAGCTCGCCGAGCAGGATCAGGTGCGCGTCCGTCATGGCCTGCGCGTCTGCGGCGGCCAGCAGTTGCAGGTAGAGCGGGTTGCCGTCACCCTCGGCGTGCAGCCGGGTCAGGTCCGGCCGGTCACCGAGCAGCTCGCGGGTCTGGCCGAGGTCCAGTGGACCTAGTCGGTGCTGGGTGAGCTGGCCGCGTGCGGCCGCCCGGGACAGCACCGCCGCCGCCCCACGGGACAATTGTCGGTCCCGGTAGGCGAGGACCAGCAGCACCGGCGCGGTGGTGGTCAGTTCGATCAGCAGCTGCATCTGGTCCCGGTGCGCCGTGTCGAGCAGGTGCACGTCGTCGAGCAGGACAAGGGTGGGTTCCGTTCCCACCACGACCGGCGGACCGGTGCCCGTCCGGCCGGTGGCGGCGACCACCGTGAGGGTGTGCGCCCTGCCCTGCGCCGCGAGGGCGGAGATCAACGTGGTCTTGCCGATTCCCGGTTCTCCGGCGAGGGCGACGGCTGCGCCGGTTCCCGCGTGCAGGTCGTCGAGCTGACGACGGAGTGCGGCGAATTCCGTCCGGGGCAGCGGGTGACCGGTCGTCCGACCGGTTTTCCGTCGAGTCCTTACGAGCCGGTCGGCCGGGCTGGGCGTCATCGGACGGTGTCGCGGAACGGCCGCTGGCTGTGGCTGCGGGTGCGCGACCGCAGCCCCAGTGTGATCAGAGAAGGCCGTTTACCTGGCATTAGGGATCCTTAGGGGGAAGATCCTCTTTGGGGATGTCGAGTACACAAGGCGGACGCTTCATAGTCAACAGCCCTCCGCACTCTTCGAACCGGCCAGATCTCGAGTTGATCGATCCAGGTGCAGTTTCCCGGCGGAGGAAGGATTGCCGTCGATCTGGCCCTGGGGTAGAAAGACGGCGGGCCGTTGATTTCAGCCGGGCGACGAGCGTGCCCGCCGCCGTCCAGAGCCGGTCGCGGCCGATAGAGCCGCGGTCTGCCACCCGGCACCATCCGGAGAAGTACGCAGCCAGCTACGCAGCCGGCACCTGCCACCGAGTACGTAACCGGATCCGTAGTTGTGCGGACGCCTCCCACGGCCACGGCTGCGAGTGTCGGCGGACACGCCGTCACCGTCCTCCACCGGGAAGCGGTCAGGGGAGAGGAGACAGGATGATCGGGACCACGGTCGGCGGGACGCCGGCGCCGGGCGTACGCCGGGTCGGGCCCGTCACCCGAGCGCCCGAGGCCACCGTGGCGCCGTACGCGATGGTGCGGGTCGCCGGTGTCACCCTCCCGGAACCGTCGGCCGTGACCGAGGAGTTCCGGGCCGTCGCCGCCCGCCTGCTGGAGCTGACCACACGCGCCGAGCGAATGGCCGCGGCGCTCGCCGACGTGCTGCACGAGCAGGTCGTCCGGGCCGCTTCGGACCAGCGTCGGGTGCTGCTGGCCCTGCGCCGCGACGTGCACAACGGGCGCAGCCCGTCGGCGGCGTCGCGTACCCGGCTGGCCGGCTGGACCGACCACCTGCCCGGCCTGGCGTCCTGGCTCGGCCTCCGCGACGACATCGACCGGCACACCGCGGAACTCGACGCCCTTCTCGCGCCGGCGCTCGCCGCCGACCGGGTCGCCCTGGCCGAGCTGTGCCGCGCCGAGGAGCTGTCCCGGGCCGTCGCGCTGACCAGCGTGGACCTGTTGCGGGCGCTGCGCCGGGCGGCCGAGCAGGGCCCGGCACCCGACGACCGGGCCCGCAAGTCGGAGGCCACCGTGCTCCGGTACGCGCTGCGGGCGGCCACCAGGACCGTGCCGCTGTCCTGGTTCACCCGGGTGGGCTGGGGCCGCTGGGACGGGCCGGTGCCGGACCCGACCGGCTCCCCGGAGGTGGTGGCGGTCGCCAACGCCGACCGGGCCACTCTGTCCGCCCTCGTCCACGCTGTGCTCCGGCACCCCGACCGTCGCGGCGATCTGCCCCACACGCTGGCGCCCGGCCTGTGGGTGGACGGGGCGGTGATCCGGCTGCGTCGGCAGGCACAGGCACCCGACGCGCCACCCGGGGTGCAACGCGAGGAGGCGCTGACGCTGCCGCTGACCCGGGCGCTGCGGCACCTGCTGGATCTGCTGGAGCCCGGCGGGGTGGCGACGCCGCACGAGCTCGCGACGGAACTGGCCACCCGGCTGCCCCGTCCGGCGCCGCAGGCGTCCGCGGCGGCGCGGGCGTACCTGCACGCGCTCGTCGAACAGGGCGTGCTCCGCCCCGCGTACCCGGTGGACCCACAGGCCGTCGACGGCCTCGCTGCCGTCGCCGACTGGCTGGCCGGGATCGGCCTGGCCGACGTGGCCGTGTCGCTGCGGGAGATCGATGCCAGGACCACCGCGTTCGCCGGTCTCGACGCGACCGAACGGCCGGCGGCCCTGGCCGGGCTACGCTCCCGCTGGGACGCGGCCTTCGCCCTGCTCGGCGCGGACCGCACGGGTCGTCCGCAACCCCTCACCGAGGACGTGACCCTGGTCCGCCCGGTGGGCCTCGGCCGGGCCCACGGCCGGGACCACCGGGGCACCCTCGCCGTGCTGACCCCGCTCTTCGAACTGTTCGACCAGTACGCGGTGGTCCGCCGCCTGGCCCGGGACCGCTTCGTCGCCCGCTACGGCGTGGGCGGCCGCTGCGGGTCGCCGACGGAGTTCGCCGAGGAGTACGGTGCGGTCTGGCAGGCGACGCACCTGGTCGGCGTCGACGGCACCCTGGACCCGAAGCTCGACCTCGCCCCCGGTGACGAGCTGCGCGAACTGGCCCGGCTCCGGGCCGACCTGGTGGCCGCCGTCACGACCGACGACGACGGGAACCTTACCGTCCCCGACGGGCTGCCCGACGACGTCGCCTCCAGGCTGCCCCGTTGGCGTACCAGCCGACCCGGCTCGTACGCGGTCTTCGGACAGTCCTGCCACGACGGCACGTCGTTCTGTGTCAATCACGTGTACGGCGGCTGGGGCCGGTTCACCAGCCGCTTCCTGCGGCAGCTCCCCCCGGAGGCCGAAGCGGCCGTCGCCGCCCAGCTCCGGCGCCACCTCGGCGCCCGGGTGGCCCAGCTCCGCCCGGTCAACGGGTTCAATGGCAACCTGCATCCGCTGCTCGTCGGCGACGAGATCGCCGACGACCGCCGCCACGGAACCCTGGTCCCGGACGACCTGCACCTGGTCCACGACGTCGCCACCGATCAGGTCCGCCTGGTGGTCACCGCCACCGGTGAACCGTTGGACGTGGTCTATCTCGGGTTCCTGGTGCCGGTGATGCTGCCGGAGCGCCTGACCAGCATGCTCACCGACGTGGGCACGGGATCGGTGGGACCGGGCGGGGCCATGGCGGCCCGACAGCTCCGCCGCACCCCGGTCGGCCCGGTCTGGTGCCGGCCCCGGCTGCGGTACCGGGAGGTGATCCTCTCCCGGGCGGACTGGAGCCTCTCCGCGGACATCGTCGCCGCCTGGCGGGCCGAGCTGGACGCCCGGCCCGCCGAGGTGGGACGTACCGCCGTGCGCTGGCGACACCTGCTCGGCCTGCCCGAGCGCGTCTTCGTCAGCGCCGCCGCCGTCGGGGGCGCGAAGGGGTTGACGGCGTTCATGTCCTACCTGGAACAGCCCCGTTCCCAGTACGTCGACCTCGCAAGCCCGCTGCACCTGCGTTGCCTGTCCCGGACCCTGGCCCGCTACCCGGACGGCGTCGTGCTGGAGGAGGCCCTGCCCGCCCCCCGTCCCGGGCAGCCGGCGACGGAGGTCGTGATCGAGCTGTACCGTGCGGGCACCGATGGGTGAGCCCCGGTCGACGGCCGCCGCCGACGTCGTCCTGCTGCGCAGGCTTCCGACCTGTCCGGAGGAGTTCCCATGCCCGTGACCGCCGCCCCCGTCCACCCTGGGCGGGGCTCCTTCCACAGCCTGCACTGCTATCTGCACTGGAGTGCGGAACACGTCGACGATTTCATCACCGGCACACTCACACCGCTCATGGAGGGACTGCGTCGGGACGGGACGATCGCCGACTGGTTCTTCATCCGCTACTTCGACGACGGTCCACACCTCAGGGTGCGGGCGCGGGGCGCCGAGGCGCACGAGCACCGCCGGTGGCAGGAGCAGTTGGTGGCCGCTGCCCGGGCCGCCGGCCATCCGCTGCTCGACCTCGGCACCGCCGGCCGTCCGGGGTGGCCGGGGCACGCCCAGGCCCGGCAGGTCGACTACGAGCCGGAGACCGAGCGGTACGGCGGCCCGGCCGCGCTGCCGGTGGCGGAGACGGTGTTCGGCACCTCCAGCCGGATCGCCGCCGAGGTGGTCGCGCGTACGCCGGGACCCGGCCAGCGGATGGTGGCGGCCACCGACCTGGTCCTCGCCACCCTGATCGCCCTCGACCTGGACATGCTCGCCGCGGCCCGATGGCTGCGCCGCAGCGCGACCGCCTGGCGGTGGCACCCGGAGAGCACCACGCTGACGGCGGGCACTGTGCAGGGGCCGGCGCTCGCCGCAGCCACCACGCAGGCCCGCTCGGTGGTACGGCGCTGGCACGAGATCACCGCCTCCGCGGCGGACGGCTCCCGGATCCGGGACCGTTGGGCCGCCCAGGTGCGCGCCGCCCGCGCCCAGCTGGAGAGCTCTGCCGGCGGCGGCGACCAGTGGGCCGGGGTGTGGGCGTCCCAACTGCACATGCTGCTCAACCGGTTGGGCATCATGCCCGACGAGGAGCGATCCCTCTACCACTTCCTCGCCGCCGCCTTGCTGGCCCCGGACGGCCCCACCGACTTCTTCGCCGACGGCACCGCCAGCCCCGACCGGCGGTACCTGGCGGCCAGCAGCTACGCCCCGGGCCGCATCGAGTGGCAGCGGCCGCGGACGTCGGACCGGACGCGGCACGGCGCGCGGCGACGGTCCGGTCCGCCTTTGGCCCTTCCTCCCGCCGCACCCGTGACGGCCGCGCTCGGCGACGCGCTCACCGCGCGGGCCAGCGGACGCGGTACGCTCTGCGGCCCGCTGGACGCCGCGCACCTGGCCACTCTGCTGTGGACCGCCAGCGGGGCGAGTGATCGGGCCGACAGGCCCGGGATGCGCCGACCCTACCCGAGCGCCGGCGCCAAGTACGCGGTCCGGCTGCGCCTGCTGGCCCGGGACGTGGCCGGCGTCCCGACCCACCAGTACGACGTGGACGCCGAGTCCCGGCTCCTGCTGCCCATCGGCCCGGTGCCCACCGACGCCGAGCTGGCCACCGCGTCGATGTGGTTCAAGGCCGGACCGGCGACGCAGTTGGCGGACAACCCGGCCAGCCAGGAACGGATCGATCTGTCGGCGCTGCCGGCGCTGCTCGGGGTCTACGTCGACCTGCCCGTGCTGCGGGCCACCTACGGCCTCCGGGCGCTGCGCTTCGGCCTGCTCGAGGCCGGTCACCTGGCCCAGAACCTGGCCCTCACGGCGGCGGCGACGGGACTCGGGCTGGGCATGGTCGGTGGGTTCTACGACGACATCGCCCACGAACTGCTCCTCCTCGACGGGGTCGACGAGGTCCTCGCCTACCTGCTCCCGGTCGGCCGGCCCGCCGGGTGACCCCAGGGGGTCGGGCCTGCACGTCGGGCCCGACCCCCTGGCCGGGTCCGGGAGGGGACGGTCACGGGAAGGGATGCGGGTGCAGTGCCAGGTCCTCGTAGCGGGGCCGTCCGGGCAGGCGGCCCAGCGCCGCCGGCACAGTCAGCAGCCGGGGCAGCCCCCGCGTCCGCCGGTTCAGGTGACCGAACGTCATCGGCAGGGTGCCGGGAACGACGACCTTGGCAGCATGCAACCCGAGGGCCTGCCGCAGCTCGGGGATGCTCTGGTCGACGACGATCGTTTCCACCCCGGCCCGGTGGTGCAGGTCCGCGCAGAGCGCGCCGAACAGGGCCGCGAGGTCCTCGACGGGACGGGGCAGTCCCGGCCACACCTCCCGCCAGGCCCGGGTCCGCCCGGCCCCGAGCAGGAACTCGTAGCGCGGCCGTGCTTCCGGCAGGCAGTGCAGCATCATGTGGTCGTCCATCTGGCGGACCAACGCGGCATCGTCGAGCATCGGCAGTAGCCGGTCGCGGTCCGCCCGCGCCGAGTCCCCCTGCCACGTGTCGCGCACCTCGTGGAGGTTGACGACCAGCTCCACCACGGCTGAGTGGATCGCCGAGAGGGGATCCAGGTGGGCGCCGGCCGCGAAGAACGCCGTCGGCGCCCCCACGGCGGGCATCCGGTGGTGCGCCAGCGCGACGACCGCAGGCACGGCCAGGTCGGTGGTCGCGTCGAACAACCGTAGGTCGTAGTCGAGCAGGTCCAGATTGTCGGCGAGGTGCCCGACCAGGTCGAGTTCGTCGGGAAGCGCGACCTCCACCAGCGGGGTACGGGCGTACCAGGCCATCAGGAAGGCGTCCCGTTCGATCACCTCGAACAGGCCGTGCAGGGCCGCCTCCTCCAGGCTGTTGCCGAGACCGCAGCCGTTGGAGGACTCCGACAGGAAGGTCGCCGACGGGCGCTGCCCGAGGCCACCCCAGTACGCCGCGTGCTCCGGCACCGCCACGGACGTCGCCCGACTGGGCGACCACCCCGGCACCCACCACGTCGGCACGTCGGCGGCGTACGGGACGTGGTGGGCGCTGGGCAGGTCGGGCAGACCGAGGGCCGCGGGATCGACGGCGCGCTCCGGTCCCAGCTCCGCGAAGGACGACCACTGCCGGGCGGCGGGCCCGTGGGGGGCGTACCCGGCCAGTCGTTCCACGGCTTCGAAGAGCGCCAACCGGTCGGCCTCCGCGGCGGTCGTCGCCCGGCCGAAGCCCGCCACGGTGACCGCCGGACCGGCGACCACCGCCCTGGTGACCGGCAGCCCGTACTCCTCGTGCCGGTGCAGCTTGACGACGTGGCCCAGCCGTGGCTCCAGCAGCGCCCGGCGAAGTCCCGCCAGGTCGGTCGCCGGGTTCGGCCGGCGTAGCCGCACCGGGTCGGCCGGCGGCTGACCGCTGCCGGTGAGCGGCGTCCCAGGTGGAGCCGGGGGCTGCCGGCTGAGGCATTCTTCGCAGCGAACCCCCACCGGCGCCACCGGATGGGCGGACACGCTCCCGTCGGGCGGGACGACCCAGAGCCGCGCGGCGGCGGACTGCGGCTCGGCCAACGCCGACCGGACCACCGCGGCGAGCACGGGCAGCAGGGCCGGCGCCGGCCGACCGCCGAGCCGCAGCTCGGCATTGCCGTGCGGTGTCCGGCCGCCCGGCGCCGCCAGCCTGGCGGCCTCCAGGCAGCGCAGGCAGGTGGCACTGTCGGCGCCGACCAGCGGACCCACCAGCGCCGTACCGCCGTCGAACCGGACGGGCAGGACGGTGCCGCCGGCCCCGGTGTACCGGTCGGCCAGCCGGCTCAGCAACGCCGGACTCCACCGGGTCGACACCACCACCGCCGGGCCGGAGCCGGCCCACCCGTCGTCCTCGGCCAGCACCGGGTACGGCGACCCCGCCCCCCTCAGCGCCTCGGCGAGCTGGCCGGCCAGGTCGGGGTCCGGCTGCCGGGGTCCGTCCCGATCGTCCCCGGGCCACCGGGGGTCACCGGTCATCGCCGGCCCGCAGGACGACGAGCCCGACCGTACGCAGGGCGGCGGCCAGCGGAGCTGGCGGCGTCACCACGACCGGCTCCGCGGGGGCGCCGACGAGGGTCCGCAGTGACCGCCAGAGGGCGGCCTCCCGTTCGGACCCGTCGGGCATGGGCGCGGCCGAGCGGCTCACCCGTGGCGACGCTCCACAGGGGCCGTGCGAGTACGGCGGACCGGGCCGGTGCGCACGCCAGCCGACCGTGGCGACGGCGGCGAGAGCGGCGAAGGCGACCGCGTCGTGGGCCGTGGCCTCGATCGCCCAGCCGAGTTCCATCCACCCACCGGGGTCCGTCGTGTCCGGGCCGCATACGACGGCCAGCTGCGCCCCGGGGGCGAGCCGGCGGACGTGAGCGGTCGCCGGGACGCCGAGGCGGCGGGTCAGCGTACGCCACCAGCGGCGGGCTGCCGGCGCGTCGAACGCCGACGGGTGGACAGCCTCGCCTGACGTGACGCCGGCCGAGGCCACCGACCGGCGGGCGAGGCGGCGCAGCAGCACTCCCTCGGCATGGCTGCGGTCCACCCCGCAGGCCAGCACGGCGGTCCCTGCGGTGGACACGCTGAGCAGCTCCACCGCTGCCAGCGTGGCGTGCAACCTCGCCGTGGAGGTGTCCGGACCGTGCCCGGTGACGAGCGTCCCACCGGCCGGGCCGGGAACACCGTCGACCCGGCACCGGGCCAGTCCCACCGGCAGTTGTGGCAGATCGTCGAGCTCCACCGGCGGCAACACACCGAGGTCCGGGTCCGTGAGGGAGGTGGGTAGGCCCGCGTGGACGGCGTCGTCCCGTCGGTCGGGGGCGTCAACCGCCGGTGACCGTACGCCGGGCGGCCACGGGTGGGCGGTGGCGCGCAGCGGGTCGCGCCGCACGACGAGCGCCGTCGGCGCGGCCGGGTCGGCCAGCTCGGCGAGCGCGCCGAGGAGCCGGTGCGCGGCGCAGGCGCCAGCCACCACGGAAACCGGGTCGCCAGGGGCCGTCGCCGCGCTGCCAAGCCCGAGCCGCTCGGCGATCAGGCCGGACTGGGCCCGCAGCTGCGCGCCCGGGCCGACGGGGGTGACGTAGCCGACCGTGGCGCTGGCCCCGGTCACCACGGCACGCCCGTCGCTGGCGGCGAGGGTGACGCGTCCGACGTCGCGCGGTGCGCCGATGTGGGTCGCGGCCCGCCGGACCCGGGCTCCGGCGGCGGTCAACGCCTCGATCGCGGCGGTGGCAGCGGGGCCCGCTCCCGCGACGGTCACCGCTTCCCGGCCGATGCCGGTCCAGGCCGCGGCGGGGTCGGCGGCGACCGAGGCCAGCCAGGTGGCGACGGCGGGTGGCGGCACCGGGGCCGGTCCGCAGGCGTCGGCGGGGGCATGGGCATGCCCGGTGCCGGCCCAGTGCTCCGGCACCCGGACCAGTAGGTCGTGTTCCCGGAGCAGGTCGGCCAGCCGGTACAGGGCGAGGGCGACGGGCGGGCGTGGCGACAGGTCACGCAGGTCGGCTGTGGCCCGGCCGGACGCGAGGCGCCGGGTGAGCAGTTGCCAGAGCCGCCACAGCTGTGGCGCGCCGTCCAGGGTGAGGCTGGTGTCCCAGGACCGTAGGTGCAGCCCGCCGTCGATCCGGGTCGCCTGCACGGTGGGGCGGAGTTGCCAGGAACTGGTCGACATCTGCTCGCCTCACCGGTTGGGGAACGGCTGGGGTCGTCGGAGGGAGGGCCGGATTTCCGAGCAGCAGGACGATCACCGCCTCGGTCGCCGCCCCCGCCGCCAGCAGCAGCCAGTACGCGCCGAACCGCCCGAACTCC
>NZ_JBEZEV010000072.1:0-36415 GCF_040649055.1 Micromonospora sp. NPDC049060 | reverse complement strand
GCGGGGCCCCCCCCCCGGGGGGGGGGGGGGGGGGGGGGGCGGGGGGGGGGGGGGGGCCGCCCCCCCCCCCCCCCCCGGCGGGCCGCCGTCCTCGGCGCGGCCCCTCCCGCCGCAAGCGCCGCGGCCTGACGCGTGGTCAGCGCCGACCCGGCCCCCGCGCGTACGCCCGGGTGCGGGAGATCCCGCGCGGTGAGTACCCGGGCTCACGTCCCGCGGCCCCGGCTCCGCGAGGCTGTACGGCATGACCTCGTCGACACCCGCCGCCCGGTCCCGGTACGCCCTCGTGCTCCTCACGGTGGTCTGGGTGGTGGCGTGCCTGGCGTTGCTGTGGTGGTTGTTCACCATCGGCATGGAGGGCTGGGCCGACCACCACTCGAACGGTGGCGGGCGGTCGGCGGAATTCGGGCGCCGCTCCGCCCAGGCTCTGCTGTGCCTGGCGGCGACGGCAGCGGGCGGGCCGGCCGTCATCGCGCTTGTGGCGTTCGGCTGCCGGTACCGCCGCACCGGGCTGGTCTACCTGCTCCTCGCCGTCGTGGCCGCGGCGGCGCTGGCGCCGGCGGTCGCGGATGCCGCGCGCACCCTCCGGCCGCCGGCCGCGCCGCTCCCGGCGCCGACGACCTGCCAGGAGCACAGCGGCGGTGACAGCCGCTGCCCGGGCGGCTGAGCGACCCGGTGGTGCGGTACGGCGCGGGACCGTCGCTCGTGGCAGAGCGTGATGGTCGACAGATTCATTTGCGGCTATGTATCGTCACAGGCTCGACCGGCGTACCGACCCGCAGGGAGCACGCGATGGACCACCTCGACCCACCCGCGTGCTGTGGCGACGGACCGGCGGTCGCCGGTGTCGACCGCCGCGCGGTGCTGCTCGGCGCCGCCCTCGGCGCGGGCGCCCTGGCCGGGCTGGCCATCCCCGGCCGCGCGTACGCCGCCCCCGCCATCTACCACCCCTTCTCCGGGTATCCCGTCACCGGCACCTGGCAGGAGCACCTGAACCGGGGTTCGCTCGGCGGCGTCGACTTCGGCATGCCGGTCGGCACCCGCCTGCCCGCCTGCGGCGCCGGCACCGTCCAGAACATCCCGTACAACGGCACGGGCGGGCACACCGTCACCATCCACCACGCGGACGGGTACCGCAGCCAGTACATGCACCTGTCGCAGTTCCTGCTCGGCAACGGCGCGGCCGTCGCCGGCGGCACCGTCGTCGGCCTCTCCGGCGGCGCCGCCGGAGCGCCGGGCTCGGGCTCGTCCACCGGGCCGCACGTGCACTGGCACATGATCAACCCGGCGGGCGTACGCATCGACCCGCTGGCCTACATCGGGCAGAACCCCGTACCCGGGCGACTGCCCAAGACCTCCACCGAGCAGGACGGCGTCCCCGGCGTCATCTTCTACCAGCGCATGCAGAACTGGCTGCGGCTCACCGCCGGATACACCGGACCGGTCGACGGCGTGCCCGGGCCGAACACCTACGCCGCCCTCCAGCGGGCCATGCGGGCCTACGGCTACACCGGGCCGATCGACGGCCAGCCCGGCCCGAACACCTGGCGTGCCGTGCAGCGCCTCGCCTCCGGCCACGGCTACACCGGCCCGATCGACGGGGTCATGGGGCCCAACTCGTGGCGCGGCTTCGCCCGCTTCCTCAACCAGGACAGGTGGGACTGACCGCGACAGCCCCGCCGCGCTGGCCGCACGGGCGGCGGCGCGGCGCGGACCGGACGCGTATCGTCCGCCCGTGAGCGCCGAACTCCTCGACGACTTCGTGCGGGCGGACCGCGACCGTGCCCTGGGCACGTACGGCATCCACGTCCACCGCGAGGGCCACCCGCCCGTGGCACACCGCTTCCGGTCCGACGACCGGGTGAACGTGTACTCCGTCGCCAAAACGTTCACGTCCGTGGCCATGGGGCTGGCCGAGGCGGAGGGACGGCTGAGCCTCGACGACCGCCTCCTGGACCACCTGCCCGAGCTGCGGCCGATCGCCGCCGACGGGCTAGGTGCCGTCACGCTCCGGCAGTTGCTGACGATGACCAGCGGCACCAGCCACCGCTGGTTCGCCGACGAGCGGATCACCGCCGCCGACCTGCTCCACGAGATCGTCGCCGCGCCGCTCGCCGCCGCGCCCGGGACCCGCTTCGCGTACACGGGTTCGGGTCCGTACGCCCTCGGCCGGGTGATCGCCCGGGTCACCGGGGCCGACCTGCGCTCGTTCCTGCTGCCGCGCCTGTTCGCGCCGCTGGACCTGCACAACCCGGCCTGGCACGCGTGTCCGCTGGGCCACCCGCTCGCGGAGAGCGACCTCTTCCTGCGTACGGAGGAACTCGCGCGGTTCGCCCGGCTGCTGTTGCAGGAGGGCCGGTGGGACGGCCGGCAGGTGCTGCCCGCGCGGTACGTGCGGCGGATGACGGGGGAGCGGGTCGACACGAGCGCCGTGACGTACGGCGAGCCGTACACCCACGGATACGGGTTGGGCGTGTGGCTCGACCGGGCCGGCACGTACCGGTTGGACGGCCGCTACGGCCAGTACGTGGTGGTCAGCCCCGCGCGCCGGGCCGCCGTCACGGTGACCGCGCACGCGGAGCGCGACGAGGAGCTGCTCACCGCGATCCACGAGCTCGTCGTCGCGCGGTGCTGACGCGCCGGTGCCGTCCACCCGGCGGGCGGACGGCAGCGGCCGTGGTGGTCAGCAGCGTGGCACGCCGGGAATGAAGCCGTCGTGGCCGGTCAGGACGTACGCGTCGGAGACGTAGCGGTTGGTGCCGATCCGGTCCCAGACGTTGCTCGTGCCGTAGGGGCCGGTCACCGTCGTGCCGACGGCCTGGCAGTAGATGCTGACGGTCGCGCCGTCGGCGACGGAACCCACGACGGCGTAGCCGGTGCCGGGCCCGGAACGCACGTTGAGGCTCACCCCCTCGGTGTTCACCGTGCCGGAGCCGACGCCGGTCTGCTGGTTCACCAGCTGCATGTAGTAGGACCAGTTCCAGTTCGGGCCCGGGTCGGTGTGGGTGGCCCCGGGGACCTCGTGGTGACCGATGATGTGCGTCCGGGTCTTGGGGATGCCGTACTTGTTGGCGAGGCTGCGGGTGAGCGTCGCGGAAGCCCTGTACATCGCGTCGGTGAACCAGGCCGCGTTGTTGACGTACCCCTCGTGCTCGATGCCGATGGACTGGGTGTTGTAGGTCCAGTTGCCGGCGTGCCAGGCGATGTCCTTCTCCCGCACCGACTGGGTGACCGCCCCGTCGGAGGAGCGGAACGTGTAGTGCGCGCTGGCCTGGGCGGCCGGGTTCTGGAACCAGCTGATCGAGCCGGCGTAGCTGCCCTGCGTCACGTGGATGACGATGTACCTGACGGAGTGGCTGGTGGGTCGGCTCGCCACCGTGTAGTTGCTGGTGCTCGCCGGCGCCCACGCGGCCGGTCCGTAGTCGGTGCTGAGAGTGCCGGGCCCGTCCGATTCGCCGCCCGGCAGGTCCCGATCCGGTGCCACCTGGCGGCCGGGTACCCGCGCCACCCCGGCATGGCCGGTGTCGAAGCCGGTGCGGAGCAGGTCGTAGACGGCGTCCGCGTAGAGGCGGGCGAGCGACGGGCTGGCCGCGCCGCCGTAGCGGGCGACCGCGGCGTACCACTCGTCGACGTCGTCGCGCCCGGCCGCGCTCAGGCCGGCCTGGTCGGCGTAGGAGCGCAGGACGGCGGCCGCTCCGGCGACGTTCGCGGCGGCGTCGGTGCGCAGCGCGGCACGGCTGAGCCCGGTCAGCGTGGCCGCCTCGTCCAGGGTGTGCAGCTTGGGGTTGCTGACCAGGTGCATCATGCCGTAGCCGCCCGCCGCGCTGGGTGCGCCGCCGTGCCCGTCCAGGCGGGTCTCGGCGTAGCCGAGGGCGACGAGCAGGTCGCGGGGGACGTCGTACCGGCCGGCGGCGGTGTCGAAGGCGGTGGCCAGCCGGGCGGCCGCCGGTGGGGCCCCCTCCGGGGCGGCCGACACGGGCGCGGCGGCCAGGGCTGATTCGGCAGTCAGGAGCAGGGTCGCGGCCAGCATGGCGCTGAGCAGCCCACGCCTGCGTCGCGCGGCGAGTCGAGCAGTCATCTGCACCCCTCACAATATTCGCCAATGTCGATGAGGATCGGCGGGTGGCGGTAACGTACACCGCGACGGACGGCGATGTAAATGCCCTCCGTGGCGGTGCGGCGAGGTGGCGGAAACCTTCAACCTGGTGCGCCGGGCGCCTCCGTGGCACCACCGCGCCGAGTGGACGGGCGGGAAGCGGGCGGCCCCGGCCGGGACGGGATAGGGCCTGGCGGGTCCGGTGCCCGCACCGGTATGCTCCCCGCCGATGACGACTTCCTCTCTCACCAGATCGGAGGCCCGGTTCTCGCAAGGTGAGTGCTGATGCACTCCCGACCCGCGAGTCCGGACCTTCGTCCGTCCTTCTGGCCGCACGTGCGCGAGTTCGCCGTGCCGCCGTCCATGATCGAGGTTGCCACCGCCCGTCGGGCCGTCGGGGACTGGGCCGGGGCGTGCGCCGCCGCCCGCGTCGACGCCGATGTCGACATGCGCTCCGTGGCCCGTACCCACGGTCGGGAACTCGCCGACCGGCTCCGCGCCGACCTTCGCCACCTGGCTCCCGACCTGCTGCGCTGGCATCTGCCGAGGATCGCGCCCGACGGGCTGCTGCGCCCCGGCCTGACCATCGCGCTGGCCCGCTACGACCGGGGCGGACGCCCCGCCGACACCGTGCACCTCGTGGTCCGGACGCCACCGGCCTGGGCCGACGCCGGTCAGCGGTTCAGCCTGGCGCTGTGGGACGGGTCCCGCTCCGGCTCCGGGCCCTGTCGCCATCCGCACCCGCACCCCGACCGCCGGTTCCGTCTCGACCTGCACCGCCACCTGTGGGACGCGCGGCGGGCCGGTGAGCTGCGCGTCCGGTCGGGGGCGGACCGGCCGCCCGAGGACGACCCCTGCGCCGTCCTACCGGAACCGCTGCGGACGGCCGGGCGACGGCGGGGCTGGGCGGTGCGGAGGTGGCCCGCCGAGGCAGCCATCCTGCTGCGCGCCGAGGGACGGGCCGGTGGTCCGGTCGTCGTACGGGTCGGGGCGCGCCGCCACCTGCTGCTGGAGGTGGCGGCCGGAGACGGTCCCGGCCCGCCCGAGCTGCGGACCGCGTCGTCGCCCATGCGAAGCCGCGTCGGGACGCACGGGTCCACGCCGGTGTTGCCCGACGCCGCGACCTGGGTGTCGCCGGACCTGGAACTGCTCCGCAGCGGGCTGATCGAGGCCGACCGGCTGCATCCGCTGGTCGCGTCGGCCCTGGCACCCGGCCGCCCGGCGGGGACCGCGCCCCGGACGACGGACCGGGCGGGACAGCCGCGCCGGGTGCGGTGCCGGGGAGCCTGGCACCGGATCGGCCTGGCCGGCGGGACGCTCGTCGCGCTCGACCACGACCCGGCCGAGGTGCGCCGGGAGGAACTCCTGGCCGCGTTGACCGGCACCCCGCTGCCCTGCCTCCAGGCGATCGACGAGGCACACCGCCACCCGGAGTGCCTCCCCGAGGTCCGGGCCCGCCTGGACCACGGCGACACCGCCGGCGCGCTCGCCGTCGTCGAGGCCCTGCTCGGACCCGACGCGCGGGTGCGCGACGGGGCGCTGCGCAACGAACTCGAGACGGCCGCACTGCGGCGGGTCACGTACGGGCTGTTCCGGGCGGGACTGGCCGGGACCGGCCCCGGCCCCGCCGCCGCAGAGCGTCGCCGTACCCGCGACCGTCGCTCGCGTCCGCGCCACGGCATCGCCCGCTGACCGAGGGCCCCGGCCCCGCACCACCTCGCTCTTGCACCCACCACGAGAAACCACAGGTGATCACCATGTCCCTTGCCGTCGACCGGACCCCCGATCCGCAGCTCGCCGTCGCCGCCGAGCTGCTCTCCCTGTTGCGCGACACCACCACCGAACCGCGATCCGACACGCAGCTGGAGGCACTGACCCTGGCAGTGGCCGCCGACCTGCCCGTGCTGTTGTGGGGTGAACCGGGGATCGGCAAGACCGCTGCCCTGACACAGCTCGCCGAGGCGCTGGACCTGCCGCTGACGACCGTCGTCGCCAGCGTCCACGAGCCGTCCGACTTCTCGGGACTGCCGATCGTCGGTGACGACCCCGCGACGCAGGGCGTCCCGATGGCGCCGCCGGACTGGGCCGTACGCCTCGTCCGCGCCGGCCGCGGGCTGCTGTTCCTGGACGAGCTGTCCACCGCCCCGCCGGCCGTCCAGGCCGCCCTGCTCCGCCTCGTGCTCGAGCGGCGGGTGGGCGCGCTGCGGCTGCCGCCCGGTATCCGGATCGTGGCCGCCGCGAACCCCCGGTCCTCGGCGGCCGACGGCTGGGAGCTGAGCCCGCCCCTGGCCAACCGCTTCGTCCATCTCCAGTGGGTCCACGACCACGAGGTCGTGGTACGCGGCCTGGGCGGGACCTGGCCCCGGACCGCGCCGCCCCGGCTGCACCCCGAGAGGTTGCCGGAGGCCGTCACCTTCGCCCGGCGCGCGGTGTGCGGGCTACTGTCGGCCCGCCCCGCGCTCGTGCACCGGCTGCCCGGCAACGAGACCCGCCGGGGCGGCCCGTGGCCCTCGCCCCGTAGCTGGGAGATGACCCTGCGCCTGATCGCCTTCGCGACCGCGGCGGGCACCTCCCGGGAGGTGCTCTCGATGCTGGTACGGGGCACGGTGGGCGACGGCCCGGGGCTGGAACTGCTCGCCAGCATGGACCGGATGGACCTCCCCGACCCCGAGACGTTGCTGGCCGACCCGGCGGCTGCGGTCCTGCCCGAGCGGGGCGACCTGCGGCAGACCGTGCTGGACGGCGTGGTGGAGGCCGTCCGCGGGCGCCCGGAGAGGGGGCGCTGGGAGGCCGCGTGGACGCTGCTGGTCCGGGCGCTGGAGACCGGCCCGCCGGACCTGGTGGTCGTTCCCGCGAGCACGCTCGCCGCCCTGCGCCGCGAGGACTGGGACGTGCCGGCGGCGATCGAACGGCTCGCCGGGGCGGTGTCGGTGTCCCGGCGAGCCGACCAGGCCCGGCTCGCCGCCGCGGGGAGCGGCAGGTGAGCCCGGAACCGGGGACGCTGGACCGTGAGAAGCTCTTCGCCGCCCGGCTGCACGCCGTCCGGGTCCGGCCCTACCTGGCGTCGGCGCTGTTCGCCCTGCACCTGGTGGAGTCCCGCCGGGTGCCGACGATGGCGGTGGACAAGCACTGGCGGTGTTACGTCTCCCCGGTGTTCGTGGACCGGACCCCGGTGGAGGAGCTCGCCGGGGTGTGGGTGCACGAGGTCTCGCACCTGCTCCGCGACCACCACGGGCGCAGTGACCGGGTCGCGCGGGAACGGGGACTGACCGGGCCGGGGGAGCGGCTCCGGATGAACATCGCCGCCGACTGCGAGATCAACGACGACGTGTTCGGCGACGGGTTGGCCCGGCCCGACGGCGTCGTGGACCCGGCGACGCTGGGGCTGCCCGAGGGGGAGCTGATGGAGGACTACCTGCGACAGTTCCGGCTCGGGCCGCGTACGCAGGGGCTGGTCTGGCTGGACTGCGGCAGCGGCGCCGACGGGGCGGAGCGGGAGTGGGACCTGGGGCCGGACGGCGCGCAGGGCCTCAGCGCGCAGGAACGCGACGCGGTGCGGTTCCGGGTGGCGGAGGGCATCACCGGGCGTCCCGGGGACGTCCCGCAGGGCTGGCGGAGGTGGGCGGAGGAGGCGTTCCACCCGCCCCAGCCGTGGCGGGACCTGCTGGGGGCGGCGATCCGCTCGGCGGCCTCCGGCGCGGGCGCGGGCGAGGACTACACGTACGGCCGGCCGGCGCGGCGCTCCGCCGGGGTTCCCGGCGTCGTCCTGCCCAGCCTGCGGCGCATGCCCCCTCGGGTCTGCGTGGTCGTCGACACCTCCGGGTCCGTCAGCGACGCCGAACTGGGCAGCGCGCTGCTCGAGGTCGCGGCGATCTCCCGCGCCGTGGGCGGCCGGCGTGACCTGGTCACCGTGCTGTCCTGCGACGCGGCGGCCCGGACCGTGCACCCGCTGTGCCGCGCCGAGGAGATCCCGTTGGTGGGCGGGGGCGGGACGGACCTGCGTACGGGCTTCGCCCGGGCGTTGCGGACCCGGCCCCGCCCGGACGTCGTCGTGGTCCTGACCGACGGGCAGACGCCCTGGCCGGCCGCGCGGCCGCCCTGCCGCACGGTGGTCGGGCTGTTTCCCCGCCGGCACACGTACTCCGGATCGTGGAACGAGGACGATCCCGAGTACGTGCCGGACGCACCACCGGAGTGGGCGCGGGTGGTGGTCATCGGGTAGTCCGGCACCGGCGTGGCCCAGCTTCCCGGGGCGGCGTCACGAACCGCCGAGGCGGGGCGTGACCGGGCGGATCTCGACCGGGGCGCCCGGCCGCCCGCCCGCGCGCGAGCGGTACTCGGGGACGCCCACGCAGGTGAAGAGCAGCGCCGCGAGGTCGTCCGGCTCGCCCAGCAGCCCCGGGACGTCCGAGTCGAGGAAGGTCATGCCGGAGGCGCCCGCGCCCAGGGCGTACGCCGCGAGGTGCAGCCGGCCCTCGACGAGCCCGGCGGCGAGCTGGGCGTCGCGGTAGCCGCGGTCGTCGAGGGCCGACATCGGCGCGGCGGCGACGACGACGTAGGCGGCGTCGCCGGCGAGCGCCTGGTCCAGGCAGACCCGGAGCAACTCGTCGCGCAGGTCACCGGCGCGCAGCGGCGTCGACAGGTCGGGCCACCGGTAGAGGCCGGGCGGCACCCCGTCGACCCCGTGCACGGCGACCCAGTGCGGCACCGGCACGCCGCGCAGGGCCGCGGCCAGGGGCCATTCCAGCAGGGCGCGCGGCAGTGTGCGGGACCTGTCCATCCGCCGCTGCGAGCCGCGCCGGCGGACGACCTCGTCGAGCGGGTCGGACGGCGGGTACGCCGGCAGCGGCTCCGCCGACGGCCAGGGCGCGCCGAGCACGTCCCGCTCGCCCGCGCGCTGGGCGGCGGTGCACAGCGGCAGCTCGACCGGGGGCAGCTCACCGGGGAGCGCCGGCCCGGTGGGCCCGATCGCCGGATCGCCGTCGCCGAAGGACAGCAGGGCCAGCGGGTACTCGTGCACCCCGTCCGCGCCGACGAGCGCGCGCACGGTGGCGTCCGGGAAGAGCGACCGCAGCCGCGGCGACAGGCCGGCGCTGTCGGCGGCCGCCGACAGTTGGGACAGCAGCGTGCCGGCGTCCCAGTAGAGGTGTCGCCAGCCGCGCTCGGCGTAGCGCCACCCCGTGCGCCACGGCACGCCCGTGACCACAAGCGTCGTGACCGCCCCGGTCGCGGCGGGAGCCACCTGGACGAGCGCGTGCCGCCGCGCGTCGTACCAGTGCACGCCGTCCGGCACCCCCGCGACGCCCCGGGTGCTCGCGTAGACCTCCAGCGGGAAGCGCGCCCCGGCCGAGCCGGCGGCGCGGTAGAGGAAGGGGCGGCCGTTGCGCTCGGCGGTGCGCACGACGCCGGCGCCCAGGAAGAGCACGCGGCCCAGCTGCGCCGCGTCGAGGGGCCGCGCGGGGGCCGCGACGCCGGCCAGCACGGCGGTCGCGGAGACGCCGGGGTCGGGCAGGTCGCGCGGCAGGGCGAGGACGGCCGGGCCGTCCGGGTAGCCCTTCATGGGCGGCGGCAGGGTCCCGGGGTCGTTCGGGACGAGGTCGTGGCGGACGCGCGGATCGTCCACGGGCACGTCCCACTCGCGGCTCGGCTCGTAGGACGTCAGCCGGTGCAGCAGCCCGGCGCCGGTGTCGAGGTCCATCCGGCCATCCTGCCAGCGCGGAGCGTCGGGCGGTGGCCCCACAAAGCGGTCGCACGTCGGTGCGGGGACCGCCGGGCGGCCGGGACGGCCGGCTCAGCCGCTCTCCACCTCGGCGGCGTACTCGCTCAGCGCGATCCGGTTCGGCAGGCCCGTCTTGCCGAGCAGGCTGGACACGTGCCGTTCCACGGTGCGCGGGGACAGGTGCAGCCGACCGGCGATCTCCCGGTTGCTCAGCCGCCCGACCAGCAGCCGCAGCACCTCGAACTCCCGCACCGTCACGCCCACCGACCGCAGGCCGGAGGGGATGTCGCCCGCGCCGGAGCGGCGCTGCGTCATGCGTACGCCCGCCTGGCGCAGCAGGGCCCGGCAGGCGCTGGCCACGGCCGGCACGTCGCTGCGGTGGAAGTGCTCCTCGGCGGCGCGCAGCCACTGCACCGGCGTGCCCCACCCGTCGGCGAGGGCCGCCTCGCACACCAGCCGCAACGCGAGGTGCCGGCCCATCGCGTACGGCGCCCCGGCCCGCATCGCCTCCGTCGCCGCCTCCGCCGCCTCCTCCGGCCGACCGGACCGGCCGAGCAGCACCGCCTTCGCGAAGAGGGCGAACTGCAGGTCCCAGCGCAGCCTGCTCGCCGAGTCGCCCTGCACCGCCTCGTACGCCGGCCAGCCGGCCTCGCCGGACGTGACCTGGAGCAGCAGGTGCAGGCCGTGCCGGCCGGAGAGGTGGAACACCGTCGGGCTCTGCGCCTCGGCGTGGAACGCGCGGGCCAGTTCGTCGAGGGCGCGGGGCCGGTCCTCCTCCAGCAGCGCGCAGAAGGCCCTGGCCAGCCCGTGTACGCGGGAGGCGTGCAGGGCCTGGTCGCCGCTCCACCGGCGGAACTCGGCCAGCGCGTGCTCCATCTCCCGGCGCCGCCCCTGGTGCGCGGCGAGCACGGCGCTGACCAGCAGCACGTACTGGGTGGTCTCCAGCAGCTTCAGCCGGGTGGTCGCGGCCAGCACCTGCTGGACGAGGGCACCCGCGGTGTCGAAGTCGCCCCGCAGCACCGCGTGCAGGGCGAGGCTGGCCTCCGCCTGGTGGCGCGCGGTCACCGCGCCGGCCTGGGAGGCCCGCTCCCGGGCCTGTTCGAGCCGGTCCAGCCGCGCGTCGCGCAGCGCGTCGTCGTTGCCGAGCCGGATCAGTGCGTGGATCTCCCAGATCGGCAGCCGGTGCTGCGCGGCGATCGCCAGGGCCCGTTCCAGGCACTGCGTCGCCTCCGCCGGATCGCGATGCCGGATCAACGCGCCGAGCAGCTGCCAGGCCTGGCAGGCCACCACCGGCAGGGGGACGGTCTCGGCGACGGTCGCTGCGCGGCGGGCCAGCGCCTCGGCGGTGGCGAGCTGGTCCTGCCCGGCGGTGTCCAGCACCAGGTGGGCGGCGACCACGTCGACCGGCGCGGTGTCCTCGGCGGCGGCGTCCGGGCCGAGCAGTGCGCGCGCCTGCTCCACCTGGGCCAGCCCCTCGGCCGAGCGGCCGGCGACCGTCGCGGCCCAGGCCAGCCGGGTGTGCAGCTGCGCCCGCCGGCGCGGATCGACGCCACCGATCTGGTCGAGGGTGCTGACCGAGGCGAGCGCCCGCTCGACCAGTCCCGCCTCCGCCAGGGCGTGCAGCAGGGCTTCGAGGGCGGCGGCCCGGGCCACCGGGTTCTCGCCGAGCAGGCCGATCGCGCGGTCCAGCAGGGCGACCGCGGTGGTGGCGCCGCCCTGCGCGATCGCCCGCCGGCCCGCCTCGGTGAACAGCCGACCGGCCGCCTCCGGGTTGTCGGCCTCCAGGTGCAGGGTGGCCGACACCTGGCACCATTCGCCCGGCAGGCCGGGGAAGACCGCCGCCACCGCGTCGGCCATCCGCTGGGCGAGCCGGGCGCGGTCGGCGGGGCCGAGGAGGCTGAGCAGCGCCTCCCGGGTCAGCCGGTGCCGGAAGGCGTACCAGTCGGTGAGCTGGTCGTCCACCGTGACCAGTCGCCCGGCGACGTCGCCGCACAGATGGTCGAGCACGTCGTGGTCGCTCAGCCCGGTGGCCGCCTGCACCACGGCCAGCGGGAACCGCTGGCCCAGCAGCGCGCCCATCGAGAGCAGCTCCCGGGCCTGGGGGCCGAGTTGCTCGACCCCCTGCGCCATGCCCCGCGCCAGGGTGCCCGGCAGGGCGGCGGGCAGCTCCTCGGACAGCCGCCAGCCCGCCGGGCCGCCGATCAGCAGCGCGCCGTCGACCATGCCGGCGACGAGTTCCTCGATCAGGAAGGGGTTGCCGGCACTGCCCGTCGAGACGAGGGCGTGCGCCGCCGCCGGCACCCGCTCCGGGTCGGCGTCGAGGCAGGCGCCGACCATCTGCCGCAGCGCGTCGTCGTCGAGGCGGCCCAGCTCGATGAGGGTGCACTGACCGCGTTGGGCGGCCGAGCGGGCGATCGTCGACGCCGCGCAGGGCTCCGCCCTGATCGCCCCCAGCAGCAGGGTCGGTTGCAGGGCGAGGTTGTCGATCAGGTACTCCAGCACGGTCAACGTCTCCGTGTCGGCGTCCTGGAGGTCGTCCAGCAGCATCAGGCAACCCCGCCCCGCGCCGGCCACGCCGGTCAGCCGGAGGACGGCCTCGGCGAGGATCACCAGGGACGCGTTCTCCTGGTCGGCCGGCGGCCGTCCCCAGTCGGGGACGAGCCGGCCGAGGATCGGGCCGTACGGCCCGAGCACGGTGGGGTCGACCGGCCCGGACCGCAGCAGCGACAGCAGCGCCTCGGTGAGGGGGCGCAGCGGCACCGCGGTGCCGATCGTGCTGCCCCGGCCCCGCATCACCCGCATGCCCGCCGCGGTGGCCAGCTCCGCGACCCTCGACGCGAGGCGGGACTTGCCGACGCCGCTCTCGCCCACCACGAAGACCGCGCCGCCCCGCCCCGCCCGCGCCGATTCGAGGCTGTCCAGCACCGCGCGCAGTTCGGCGTCCCTGCCGATGAACTTCGAGGAGCGGTACACACTGCGCACGCTATCCGAGGAGGCAGGCCTCGCCCAACGCGGTGCTGTCGACGCCGGTCCCCCGAACGGCTACCTTGCCGTCATCACATCGGCTTCTCGGGGCAGCAGGTCGTCAGCGGCGCGGCGTCCGCCGCCGCGCCGGCGTCACCGACGAGACCGCCGATCACCATGCCCACGGGCACGACCAGGCTGGCGAGGGCCGCCGCGCGGATCCCGAAGGTCACGACGGGCTGCAGCCACATCGCCCCGGCCGGGTCGTCGACGGGCGCCGCGGAGTCGGTCTCGTCGACACGGCACGGGGAGAGCTGGTTCTCGGACAACTGTCATTCCTCCTGTTGGTGACTTCGTGGGTCGTTACCGGAGCTGGCGGCTCCTCTGGAGATCGTCGTCGGTCGCCCGGCGGTCCTCAACCCGAGGTTCGCGGTTCAGGGGTCGGTTCCAGCAGCAGCACCGACGGCACCGGCCCGGCCCCGGAGAGCCGGAGCAGCCCGTACCCGATGCCGGCGAGGCCGGTGAGCAGACCGGGGGTGGGCACGTTGCCCGGGGTCCCGCAGGACGCCCCGTACCGGTCGACGGCGTCGAGGATCCGGCCGGCACGTCGCAGGGCCGCGCCACCGTCGAGGACAGCCGTCGCCTCGGCGACGCCCAGCTCGCCGTGGCAGAGGCTGAGGTCGTCGAGCAGCGGACGGTCGGTGGGCAGGCGTACCGCCTCGTCGGGGGCGAGGGCGTGGTGGGCGAGCGTCAGGCCGGCGGCGCCGCGACACCAGCCGTACCCCGCCGCCCCGTCGCCGCCGGGGGTGCCGGCCCGGCGCAGCGCGCGCCGGCCCGCCCGCGCGTACCGGGCGCCACCGGTGCGGGCGTGGCGGCCCAGCGCCCAGCCGATGCCGGCCACCCCGTCGGCGAAGCCCACCCCCGTCGGCAGCTCGTCCCGCTCGATCGCGTCCACGAGCCGGTCGGCCCAACCCCGGGCGAGTGACGCCGCCGGCGCGTGGCCCAGCTCGGCGTGCACCGCGTCCATGGCGGCGAGACAGCCCGCGCCGCCGTCGGCCCAGGCCACGGCCGCCGAGCCCGTGCTGGCGGCGGCGGCCAGGTCGACCGCCGCGCGGGCCTGCCCGGCGAGCCCGGGGTCGGCGAGCAGGGTGGACAGCCGGGCGAGCCCGTACGCGATGCCGCCGAGGCCGTACAGGCCGCCGGGGCCGATCGCGGCGACCAGGTCCGGGCGCGCGTCGAGCAGCTGGAACAGCCCCGGCACCCCGGCGACGGCCCGGTGGGCCAGCTCGGCGTAGCGGGCGGTGCCGGTCACCGAGGCGAGCTGGCCGAGGAAGAGGGCGACCCCGAGGTGCCCGTTCGCCAGGCCGGCCCCCATCGGCAGGACGAGCCACTGCCGGTCGTCGACCAGCTCCAGGCCGAGCCAGTTCACCCGGTCCGCGCCGGTCACGCTCCGGGTCTGGATCTCGTCGGCCAGCGCGCACGCCGCAGCGAGCAGGCGCTCCGGCGACGCGGCGACGTCCGCGACCGGCCGGGACGTCGGCGCCCCGGCGTGCCGGCCGTCGACCGGGCGCCGGGTCGCCAGCGTCGCCGCGACGATCCACTCCTGGTGCCGCCGGTCGGCCTCGCCCAGCGCGGCGATCTTGCCCAGCGCGGCGTCGAGCCCGCAGCGGGCCAGCGGCACGGGCAGCGGCTCGCCGCCCCCGGCGACCCGGGCGGTCCGGCTGCCCGGAGTGCCCTCGAACAGCGGGATGTCGCCCGCCCACAGCGCGGCGACCTCGTGCCGCGGGAACTGGGCGAGGAAGGGGTGCCCGGCCACGCTGGACCAGAGGACGCCGAACGCGCGGTCCCGCTCCAGCGCGTCGCCGAGCACGTCCGGGTGGGTGGTCTCGGTGAGCAGGGTGTGGTACGCCGACGTGGGCCGGGCGACCAGCCGTACCGGGACGTCGGCGCACGCCGCGACGAGTTCGGTGAACTCCCTGCGGTGCGCCCGGATCGTCTCGTACGCCTGCCGGAACCCCGCCCGCAGCGCCGGCTCGTGGGCGCCGGGATCGACCAGGGCGTCGCCGACGCGGGGGCGGTTGCGGCCGCCGGCGAAGTCGACGGCCCGCCGGGTCAGCCGCATCCGGTCGGTGCCCGGGTCGGCCCAGTCGAGCGCGCTGACGGGCGCGGTCCCGCCCCGGTCGCCGCCGACGCCGGACAGGTCCATCGCCCCCTGGTCGCCCACGACGATCACCGGTATCAGGCCGGTCCGGTGCACCGAGGCGGTCAGCAGGTCCGCAGCCGGGTCGCCGGTGCCCACCGGCTCGCCCAGCGCGGGGTGGAAGAGCGTCTCGGTGTCCACCACGACCGGTGTGTCGCCGGCGGCGATCAGGTTCTCGTAGTGCATGTCCGTGGCGTGCAGGGCGTGCAGCAGCGCGACCAGGGCGCCCTGCCGGCGGTAGAACCCGTCCGCCTGCCCCGGGTGGCGCAGCGCCGTCGCGTCGACGTACTCCGACCAGCCGTAGCCCGGTCGGGTCAGGGCGGCGACCCCGCGCAGCCCCAGCCCCGGCGCCCGCTGCTCCAGCCAGTCGACGAACCCGGTGAAGCGGACCTGGGAGGCCAGGTCGCGCGGCTTGTAGACGACGCGTCGGCCGTCCGCGAAGCGCAGCACGGTTGTCGTGCGGCCACCGGTGTGGGCGTCGCCCAGGTTGCTGCCGACCGCGACCAGCGGGCCGGGGTCGGCGCCGCCGAGCAGGGTGCCCACCAGGTCGTCGCGGTCGGCGACGAACCGGGTCAGGAGTTCGAGCCCGGACCGGGCGGCCGCCGTGCCGGCCTGCGCCAGCAGGCGGGCCAGCACGGGATAGCGGTCGACCAGCTCGGCCAGCCCGGCGGGGTCGCAGAGCTGGGCCACGAAGTCGGCGAAGCGGGCCCGGCCGTCGGCGCCGGCGAGCCGGCCGGCCGCCCCGCGCCGGTGCAGCTCCGAGACCAGCGTGCGGGCCGCGACGGCGAGCAGGCGGCGACCCAGTGCGGTGGCGAACTGGTCGGCCAGGGTGGCCAGGTCGACCGTCTTCTCCGTCGCGATCCGACGGGCCCCGTCGAGGAACCGGTCGGCGGCGACTGCCACGAACGGTCGCAGGGGCGCCGTGAGGGCGATCCGCCAGTCCGCCTCCTCGGCCGGCCGCCGCGGCTCGGCTGGGGCGGCCAGGGCCGCCTCGACGGTCTCCGCCCACGCCGGGCGGGTCGTCCTGGCGGCGAGCGCGGCCCGGTCCTCGGCCAGCAGGTCGCGCAGCCCCGCCTCGTCGAGGCCGACCTCGGCGAGCCGCGCCCCGAGGCCCGGCCCGTGCCCGTCCCGCCACCGGGCCAGCCGCCGGCCGGCGCCGTCCGCGCCGTCGGCGCTGCCTGTGCCGCCCATGCCGTCGGGACCGCGGCTAGCCGTGCCGGCTGCGCCGCGCGTGGTGCCGGCGGTGTCCGTGGCGTCCGCGTCTCGCGGTGCGTCGGCGGTGCGTCGGCCGGGGGCGCCCGGCGCGCGTTCGTGCAGCGCGAGCCCCGAGGCCCACCAGTGCGGGGCCAGCCGTACGCCGGAGCAGGCGTGATCGGTGGCGCCGGCCAGGGGAGTCGAGGTCACCGTTGCACGGTGCCAGAGCGGGGCGCGGAGTTCATGAGTGGAAACTACTCACATTCCTGCCCCGTTGCTGGCCACGCCGGTGCGCGTGGGCCCGCCCAGGTCCGCGGCCGGCGCGACCGGCCGGGCCGGCGGCGGCTCCTCGCTCCACGTGCGACCCGCCCCATCCTAGTCACGATCGGTGATCAATTGAACGGTCAGCGTGACGTGGGCGGGAAATTGAGTGCCGCCCACGCATGTGGACGCTGCCGGCGCCGATGAGTCTTCGGGCGACTGTTCTACCCGGGGCGGCGCGATGAACGGAGCCAGGATGGAGTTTCGGGTACTCGGGCCGGTGGGGGCCTGGAAGGGTGACTCGGAGGTGGCGCTGGACGGTGCGAAGCAGCGCACCGTGCTCGCGGCGTTGCTGCTCGCCGCTGGGCGTACCGTGCCGGACACCCGGCTGTGCGAGCTGCTCTGGGGGGAGCGCCCGCCGGCCACCTTCGCCGCCCAGCTCTACAACTACGTCTCGCGGCTGCGCAAGTACCTCGGCGCCGAGGTGGACATCGTCCGGCAGTGGTCGGGCTACCAGATCCGGACCGGCGCCGCCCGGCTCGACCTCGACGAGTTCGAGCGCCTGGCCGAGGCCGGTAGGGAGGCGTTGCGCGCCGGGCGGTACGCCGAGGCCGCCGAACGGCTGCACGCCGCCATGTCGCTGTGGCGCGGCCCCGCGTTGTCCAATGTGACCGAACACCTCGTGACGGCCGAGTCGCACCGGATGGCGGAGCTGCGGATGGCGGTCCTGGAGAGCCGGATCGAGGCCGACCTGCGGCTGGGACGCCACGTCCGGCTGGTCCCTGAGATCACCCAGCTCGTCGCCGAGCACCCGCTGCACGAGGGGCTGCGGGGCCACCTGATGACCGCCCTGCTGCACTGCGACCGGCAGGCCGACGCGCTGGCCGCCTACCACGAGGGCCGCCGGGTGCTCGCCGACGAACTGGGCGTCGACCCGGGGCCGCTGCTCACCGAGGCGTACCGGTCGATCCTCGCCGGCCCGCCGGCCCCGGCGGTCGTCGTGGAGCCGAGCTGGCACGGCGTGCGGCCCGCGATGCTCCCGCCCGGCGTCGGTGACTTCGCCGGCCGGGAGGAGGAGCTCACCGGGCTGCTCCGGGTGCTGACCGCCGAGCCGAGGGCCTGCCCGCCGGTCGCCGTGGTCACCGGGATGGCCGGCGTCGGCAAGAGCACGCTCGCCCTGCACGCGGCCCACCTCACCCGGACCGCCTTCCCCGACGGCCAGCTCTACGCCGACCTCGGCCGCGCGAGCGGCAACCCCGTCGAGCCGTACGACGTGCTCGGCTGGTTCCTGCGCAGCCTCGGCCACGCCGAGTCGGCGATCCCGAAGGGGCTCGACGAGCGGGTCCGGCTCTACCGCAGCCAGCTCGCCGGCCGGCGGCTGCTGGTCATGCTCGACGGCACCGCGGGCTACGCGCAGGTGAGCCCGCTGCTGCCCGGCGACCCCGGCTGTCAGGTCATCGTCACCAGCCGGCTCCGCATGCCCGAGCTGGCCGGCGCCACGTCGATCGAGGTCGGCACCCTCGACCGGCAGCAGGCGCTCGCGCTGCTCGGCCGGATCATCGGGGCGCAGCGGGTCGCCGAGGAGGCCGACGCGGCCGGCCGGATCGTCGAGCTGTGCGGTCGGCTCTCGCTCGGCGTCCGGGTCGCCGGATCCCGGCTGCTGGCCCGCCCGCACTGGTCGCTCGGGTACCTGGCGGACCGGCTCGCCGACGAGCGGTACCGGCTGGACGAGCTCCGGCTGGGCTCGATGGACGTCCGGGAACGGCTGGACAGCAGCTACCACCAGCTGGCCGACCAGGGCCAGCTCGCCCTGCGCCGGCTGGCGCTGCTGCGCACGCCGGCCTTCCCCAGCTGGTGCACCGCGGAGGTGCTGGGCGTGTCCCGGCACGCCGGCGAGGAGGTGGGGGAGAACCTGGTCGACGCCCGGCTGCTGGAGATCGTCGAGTCCGACGGCGGTCGGCGGCAGCGGTTCCGCTTCCACGACCTCGTGCGCGTCTTCGCCCGGGAGAAGGCCGACCAGGCCGACCGGGTGCTGGTGGCGGGCGCCGGGGCGCTGAGCGCGGTGGGGAACTGACCCGACGCCGGGACCGACCTTCTCGGCCGCGCCCGGGGTCCGGGCGCGGCCGGCGCTCGCCCCTGCCCGCCGTGACCAGCGCCGCCGGGCGCGCGGCGGGCCGGGACAGTAGAGAAGATATAGCCGCCGAGCCCATGGTGGCCTGGTGAACGCCCTGACATCGGCCGACTGCGCGACGGCCGTTCCCATCGACGTGGAGCACGTCGCACCCGACACGATCGTGGCCAGGATCCGCCCCGACCTCGGCGATCCGGTATTCGCCGGCCACTACCCGGGATTTCCGTTGCTGCCCGGGGTCCACATCTTCGAGTTCGTGCACCGGGCGGTCCGCGCCGCGGCCCCCGAGCTGGCGCTGGCCGAGATCGTCAGCTGCCGGTTCCTGCTGCCCTTCCGGGGCGACGACGAACTCGTCGTGACCATCCGCCGCAGCGGCGACCTGTGGCGGGGCGAGGTCGCCGCCGCCGCAGTGCCGGTCGCCGAGGTGCTGCTGCGCTACGCGAGCGAGGAGTGCGCACCATGATGGGGATCGAGGAGATCAGGCGGATCATCCCGCACCGGCCGCCGATGCTGCTGGTCGACCGGGTCACCGAGCTGGTGCCCCGGCGGCGGCTGGTGGGCTCGCTGACCGTCACCGGTGACCGGCCGCTGCCGATGTCGCTGCTGCTGGAGTCCTGGGGGCAGGCGGCGCTCGTGCTCATCCGGCACGACCGGCCGATGCCGGACGTGCTGACCGACGGCGTGCCGGTGGCCGGGGTCTTCGAGCGCATCCGGTTCGGCCGGCCGGTGCTGCCGGGGGAGACGGTGGAGCACCACGTCACCATGACCCGGCTGGTCGCCGACACCGCCTTCGTCACCGGCGAGAGCGTCGTCGGGTCCACCGTGGTGCTGCGGGTGGGCCGCCTGGTCGGTGCGATGCGGTCGGTGGAGTCCCTGCGCGCGTCCCTCGACGCGGCGACCCGGGAGCCCCACCCGGCGGCCCCCGCGCAGCCGGCCGGGCCGGCTCCGGTGGTGTCCGGGGCGGCGCGGTGAGCGCCGGTGGGCGGCCCGTCGCCCTGGTCACCGGCGGCTCCCGGGGGATCGGCCGGGCGGTGGTGCTGCGGCTGGTCCGCGACGGCTACGACGTGGCCATGTGCTACCAGTCCAGCAAGGACGCCGCCGACGAGGTCGTCGCGGAGGCGGCCCGCGACGGCGGGCGCGTGCTGGCGCTGGCGGTCGACGTCGCCGACCCCGCCGCGGTGCGGAACTTCGTGTCGACCACCGAGCGGGAGCTGGGCGACCCCGAGGCGGTGGTCACCGTCGCGGGGATCATCCGGGACCGGCCGCTGGCCCTGATGGCCGACGCCGACTGGCGCTCCGTGATGGAGGTGAACCTCGACGGCACCTACCACGTCTGCCGTGCGGTGGTCCGCCGGATGATGCGCCGGCGCAGGGGGTCGATCGTCACGGTCTCCTCGGTGTCCGGGGTGGCCGGCAACGCGATGCAGACGAACTACTCCGCCTCCAAGGCCGGGATCATCGGCTTCACCAAGGCGCTGGCCAAGGAGGTCGGCCGGTACGACATCCGGGCGAACGTGGTGGCGCCCGGCTACGTCGACACGGACATGATCGCCGCCCTCTCCGACGAGCTGGGCGCGATCGCCCGGGACCGGGTGGCCCTGGGCCGGCTCGGGCGCAGCGAGGAGATCGCCGACGTGGTGGCGTTCCTGCTCTCCTCCCGGGCGTCCTACCTGACCGGTCAGGTGGTCACCGTGGACGGCGGCCTGTCGATGTGACCGGCCGCCGGCCACGGCCGGCGGCCGGCCTCGGGTACCACGGTCCGAGCAGCCGGGTCAGGATCTCGGTGCGGTAGGCGTCCGCCCCGACCAGGATCCGGGCCCGGTTGCGGGCCACCCCGCGCAGGATGGCGCGGGCGGCCTGCTCCGCCGTGACGTCCACCGAACGCTCGAAGTGCTCCCGGACCGCCTGGTAGTCCCGCAACCCGTCGTTGCGGGCGTTGCGCATGATGTTCGTCCTGATCCGGCCGGGATGTACGCAGCTCACCCCGACCGGCACCCCGTCGGCCCGCAGTTCCTGCGCCACCGCCTCCGTGAAGCCCCGGACGGCGAACTTGGCGGCGTTGTACCCGCTCTGCATCGGCGCACCGGCCAGCCCCAGCACGCTGGAGACGTTGACCAGGTGGCCCCGCGACGCCGTCAGCAGCGGCAGGAACGCCCGGGTGCCGTGCACGACTCCCCAGAAGTCGACGTTCATGACCCATTCGAGGTCTTCCCAGGCCCCGTCGGAGACCGAGGCGAGCAGGGTCACCCCGGCGTTGTTGACGACCAGGTCGGCGCGGCCGAAGTCGCCCTCGACCCGCTCGGCGTGCGCCAGCACCGCGGCCCGGTCCGACACGTCCAGCTGGTATCCGCGCACCTGGCCGTCGCGGCCCGCGCAGCGCCGTACGGTCTCCCGTAGCCCCTCGTCGTCCACGTCGGAGACGGCGAGCCGGGCGCCCCGGGCGGCCAGCTCGACGGCGAGCGCGCGGCCGATGCCCGAGCCGGCGCCGGTGACCACCGCCACCCTGTCAGTGAAGTCTCTCATCCTGGACCTTCTCGATCGGCCTTCGGGCCTCGGCGGTCCGTGCCCGGCGCAGACTTCCGCCGCCGGCTATGGCATTCCTATGCCGCGTCGATATGTAGAGAAGCTATGAGGCGGCTGCCCGAGCCTTCTCCCGGCAGTCCTCGACACGGCTGCCGGCCGGGTTGACGAAGGGAGAACGATGTCGAGCATCTTCGGTTCGGCGATCACCGGGCTCGGCGCCTATCGGCCCACCCGCGTGGTCACCAACCCGGACATCGCACTGCGTACGGACGTGACCACGGAGTGGATCGAGGAGCGCACGGGTATCAAGACCCGGCACGCCGCCGGTCCCGGGGAGACCGTGCCGGTGATGTCGGCCGAGGCCGGCGCGAAGGCGCTGGCGATGGCGAACGTCGACCCCTCCGAGGTCGACCTGCTCATCCTGGCCACCGCCACCAAGCGGGACCGGATCCCGGGCGGCGCGCCGGAGGTCGCCCACCGGATCGGCATCCCCGCCACCGGCGCCTTCGACCTGAACGCCGCCTGCGCGGGCTTCGCCTACTCGGTGTCGGTCGCGTCGAACGCGGTCCGGCTCGGCGAGGCGCGCAACGTGCTGGTCGTCGGCGCCGAGCACCTCACCGAGTTCATCGACCCCGAGGACCCGGCGACGTACGTCATCTTCGGCGACGGCGCGGGCGCGGCGGTGATCTCCCGCTCCGGGACCGAGGGCATCGGCCCGGTGGTGTGGGGCAGCGACGGCCGGCGGGCCCCGATCCTCGGCACGAAGTGGGCCAAGGACGGCAAGGAGTACGCCTCGATGAACGGGCCGCTGGTCTACCGGTGGTCCACCAAGAACATCCCCCCGGTCGCCCGGGAGGCCTGCGCCCGCGCCGGGATCGACCTGTCGGAGATCGACTGGTTCGTGCCGCACCAGGCGAACCTGCGGATCATCGAGCAGCTCGCCGAGATCCTGGAGATCCCCGAGGAGAAGGTCGCCCGCGACGTGATCGACACGGGGAACACCTCGGCGGCCTCGGTGCCGCTCGCGCTGAGCCGGCTGCACGAGAGCGGCCGTACCAAGCCCGGCGACAAGGCGCTGCTGCTCGGCTTCGGCGCCGGCCTCGCCTACGCCGGCCAGATCGTCCGGATGCCCTGAACACCCTCCCGAAAGGACACTGACATGACCGTTGACCAGGTGGCCGCCGACGTCGAGCAGCTGACCCGCAAGCTGATGACCGAGGAGCCGGACCGGCCGATCTCCGCCGACGACACCTTCGTGGACCTGGGCCTCGACTCGCTCAAGCTGGTCGACCTGCTCGGCGCCGCCGAGATGCACTTCGACATCGAGGTGCCGGACGAGGAGGTCGGCAACTTCGTCCGCGTCCGGGACCTCACCGACTTCGTGCTCGGCGCCAAGTGAACGCCGGCGACGGGGACGCCCGGGAGCTGTCCGTCGGTCAGGCCGCGCAGTGGGCGCTGTACCGACTCGCGCCCGAGAGCTC
Source organism: Micromonospora sp. NPDC049060 (assembly GCF_040649055.1). NCBI lineage: Bacteria > Bacillati > Actinomycetota > Actinomycetes > Micromonosporales > Micromonosporaceae > Micromonospora > Micromonospora sp. NPDC049060. The sequence continues at coordinate 13,849 of NZ_JBEZEV010000072.1, read as the reverse complement.
GACCAGCAACGTGGTGACGGCCGTGCTCGCCGAGCCGGTCCTCGACACCGACGTGCTGCGGGCCGCCCTCGTCGCCGTCCAGGCTCGGCACGACCTGCTCCGGTCCCGGTTCGCCGAGACCGGAGCAGGACCGGTGCGGCTGGTCGACCCGGTCGGCTCGGGCACGATCGAGATCCGCGACGTCGGCGACGTGGACGACGAGACCCTGCGTGCGCTCATCCACGCCGTCGGCGAGCAGCCGCTCCGGCTCGAACAGGACGGCCCCCTGCGGGCGGTGCTGCTGCGGCGGGGCACGGACTGCGCGTTGGTGCTGGTCATCCACCACATCGCCACCGACGGGCTCTCCCAGTACCTGATCTGGCGGGACCTCGGCGACGCGTACCGGGCGGGTCGGGTCGGGGACCCGGTGGACTGGCCGACGCGGCCCAGCTACGACGAGTTCGTCGCCCGCGAGCAGGCCATGCTGGCCGGGCCCCGGCGCGCCGAGCTGGCCGAGCACTGGGCCCGCACCTGCGCCGGCGCCACCGCCGCCACCCTGCCCACCGACCGGCCCCGCTCCGCCACCCGCTCGTACCGGGGCGCGTCCGTGGCCCGGATGCTGCCGGACGACGTCGCCCGGCAGGTACGCGCCACGGCCGCCACCCTGGCGGTGACCCCGTTCACGGTCCTGCTCGGCGTCTTCGAGGCGCTGCTGCACCGGTGCACGGGGCAGGGCGAGTTCACCATCGGCTGCCCGGTCTCGCTGCGCCGGGGGAGGGCGCTGCGGGAGGTCGTCGGGATGCTGGTGAACCCGGTCGTGCTGCGGTCGTCGTTCACCCCGGGCACCACCTTCGCGACGGCGATCGCCGCCGCGGGACGCCAGCTCTCGGAGGGCGTGGCACGCGCCGCCTACCCGTTCCCCCTGGTCCAGGCGGCCCGCCGGGACCGGGACCCGCTGGTGCGGGTCACCATCACGCTGCTCACCCGGCAGCACGGCGACACCCTGTCCGACACCAGCAACGGATTCGTCGGGCACCGGGTCCGCCAGCTGGTGGTGCCGTACGACGAGGGGCAGTTCGACCTCGCCGTGACGGTGCACCAGCTGCCCGACCTGGCCCTGCGTACCGAGTTCAACTACGACCGGGACCTGCTCGACCGCGCCACCGTCGAGCGGCTCTTCGACCAGTATCTGGCCCTGCTCGGCGCGGCCTGCGCCGACCCGGCCGCGACGGTGGCCGACGCCCGCCTGGCCGGCGACGTCGACGAGCGGATGCTGCTCGAACTCGGCATGAGCTGAGCACCCCGGTCATCCGGCGCCCGTCGTCGACGGGTGCCGCACAGCGCCCGCACGGCGGTTGCGGGCGACCTTCCGTCAGCCCGGAGAGGGGGTTGAAATGGATCAGGGAATTCTCTCCACGGTCGGCAACACGCCCCTGGTGCGCCTGGACCGGTTGTTTCCCGAATTTCCCGCCCGGGCGTACGCGAAACTCGAACAGTTCAATCCGGGCGGGAGCATCAAGGACCGGGCCGCGCTGAACATGCTGCGCGGAAAGATCGAATCCGGCGAACTGGTGCCGGGACGGTCCGTGGTGGTGGAGTCCAGCTCCGGCAACCTCGCCATCGGCCTGGCCCAGATCTGCGCGTACTTCGGGATCCGGTTCATCTGCGTGGTGGACCCGAAGACCACCCGGCAGAACCTGGCGGTGCTGGCCGCGTACCAGGCCGAGATCGACATGATCGAGCACCCCGACCCGGTGACCGGCGAGTATCTCGCGGTCCGGCGCCGCCGCGTGCGCGAGCTGGTGGAGACCGTCCCCGGCGCCTACCGCCCGGACCAGTACACCAACCCGCTCAACGCCCGCGCCCAGCGGCAGACCATGGCCGAGATCATGACCGAACTGGACGGCCGGGTCGACTACCTGTTCTGCTCCACCGGCACCTGCGGCACCCTGGTCGGCTGCGCCGACTACCTGCGCGAGAACGGCCACCGCACCCGGATCGTCGCCGTCGACGCCGTCGGCAGCGCGATCTTCGGCCACCCGCCCGCGCCCCGGCTGATCCCCGGGCACGGCGCCTCGGTGGTGCCGCCGCTGGCCGCCAACGCCCGGCCGGACGAGGTGCTGCACGTCTCCGACCTCGACTGCGTGGTCGGCTGCCGGTTGCTGGCGGTCCGGGAGGCCATCCTCGCCGGCGGTTCCTCCGGGGCGACGGTGGCCGCGCTGCGGCGCCGCATGGCGGACCTGCCCGCCGGGAGCACCAGCGTCCTGATCTTCCCGGACAACGGCGACCGCTACCTCGACACCATCTACTCCGATCGCTGGGTGACCGAACAGTTCGGCGAGGTCAGCCACCTGTGGAAGGGCGAAAAATGCTGATCATCGGCCATGCCGTGGTCCGGGACGTGCTCGACGGCGACGAGGCCCGGGTCATCGACCTCGTCCGGCAGGCGTACCTCCTGCACGAGCAGAGCCGCACCAGCGTGCCGCACTCGGTCTTCCTGCGCTTCCCCGACAACGCCCGCAACCGCATCATCGGCCTGCCCGCGTACCTGGGCGCCGATCCGCCGGCCGCCGGCATGAAGTGGATCTCCTCGTTCCCGGCGAACATCGAGCGCGGCCTGGACCGCGCCAGCGCCGCCATCGTGCTGAACTCGCTGGAGACCGGCCAGCCCGAGGCGGTGATCGAGGGATCGGTCATCTCCGCCCGGCGCACCGCGGCCGGCGCGGCCCTCGCCGCGCAGCTGTTGACCGCCGAGCGCCGCCCGGACGCCCTGGCGCTGATCGGCTGCGGGCTGATCAACGAGCAGGTGCTGCGCTTCCTGACGGTGGCCCTGACCCCGCCGGCCTCGCTGGTGCTGCACGACACCGACCCCCGCCGGGCCGAGGCGTTCGCCGCCCGCGCGGCGTCCCTGCTGCCGGCCACGACGATCAGCGTGGCGGCGAGCGCCGAGCAGGCCCTGGCCGCCCACCGGCTGGTCTCGATCGCCACCACCGCCAGCGAACCGCACCTGGAGCTGACCGCCTGCCAGCCGGGGAGCGTGGTGCTGCACCTGTCGCTGCGCGACCTGCACCCCGAGGCGATCCTGTCGGCCCGCAACGTCGTCGACGACCCCGACCACGTGTGCCGCGAGCGCACCTCGCTGCACCTCACCGAGCAGCTCACCGGCGGCCGGGACTTCATCCACACCACCATCGGCCGGCTCGCCGGCGGTGCGGCGCTGCCCCCGGGCGACGGGCCGGTGGTGGTCTCGCCGTTCGGGCTGGGCGTGCTGGACATCGCCCTGGCCGAACACGTCCGCCGCACGGCGGCCGAGCGGGGCCTCGGCGTGCGGATCGACGACTTCACACCCGTACCGGCCGCCGCCGTGGCGACCGCGCGACCCACGAGGGAGAGAACATGAGCGACGACGACCGCAGCTACCTGGTGGTGCTCAACGACGAGGAGCAGTACTCGATCTGGTGGAGCGACCGGGCGCTGCCGGCCGGCTGGCGGGCCGAGGGCACCGAGGGCACCCGCGACGAGTGCCTCAGCCGGATCAACGAGCTCTGGACCGACATGCGGCCGAAGAGCCTGCGCCTGCGCATGGACGGCGCGTCCGTCTGACGGACCCCCGGCAGGCGTGACCCCCGGCCGTCCGCGATCGACCCCCCACCCCGGAGGAGCACCCCGATGAGCACCCCTCTGTCCACCCTGCCGGCCGCCGGAGCGGGCACGGTCGGTCCCGTCGTCCTGCCGGACCTGATCGCCCGCCAGGCCGCGGCGACGCCCGACGCGACCGCGGTGCTCGCCGGCGACGTACGGGTCGGCTACGCCGAACTCGACCGGCGCGCCAACCAGCTCGCCCGGCACCTGGTCGGGCTGGGCGTCGGTCCGGAGTCGACGGTCGGCGTGTACCTGCGCCGGGGGGTCGACCTGGTGGTCGCCCTGCTCGGGGTGTGGCGGGCCGGCGGCGCGTACCTGCCGCTGGACCCGGCGCACCCGGTGGACCGGCGACGGTGGATCGTCGCCGACACCGGGGTGGACGTCGTGCTCACCCAGAGCGACCTGCGCGACGACGCCCTGGCCGGGCCGTCGCACGTGGTCTGCCTGGACGCCGACCGGGCGCGGATCGCGGCCGGACCGGACACCGCGCCGCCGGTCCGCATCGACCCCGACAACGCGGCGTACGTCATCTACACCTCCGGGTCGACCGGCCGGCCCAAGGGCGTGGTCGTCACCCACGGGGCCATCGGCAACCGGGTGGCCTGGACGGTCCGGCAGCACGGCCTGTCGCCGGCGGACCGGGTGTTGCAGAAGACCGCGGTGAGCTTCGACGCGGCCGGCTGGGAGTTCTTCGCCCCGCTGATCTGCGGAGCCACGGTGGCGCTCGCGCCGGACGGCGCCGAACGCGACCCGGCGGCCCTGGTGGCGGCGGTCGTCCGGTCCCAGGCGACCGTGCTCCAGGGCGTGCCGTCGGTGCTGCAACTGGTGACGGAGGAGCCGGACTGGCCGAGGTGCACCTCGCTGCGCCTGGTCTTCTCGGCCGGCGAGCCGCTGCACGCCGAGCTGTGCCAGCGGTTGGCGGTGGCGCCCGGGACGCGGGTCTGGAACACCTACGGCCCGACCGAGTGCGCCATCGACGTGACCGCCCAGCAGGTCGACCTCGCCCAGCGCACCGGGCCGGTGCCGATCGGCCGGCCGCTGGACAACCTCCGCCTCCAGGTGCTGGACGCCAACCGGCGGCCGGTGCCGATCGGCGTGGTCGGCGACCTCTACGTGGGCGGGGCCGGGCTCGGCCGCGGGTACCTCCACCGGCCCGACCTGACCGCGGAGCGGTTCGTGCCGGACGAGTACGGGCCGCCCGGCGCGCGGCTCTACCGCACCGGCGACCAGGTCCGGTGGCGCTCGGACCGGAGCCTGGAGTTCGTCGGCCGCGCCGACGACCAGCTCAAGATCAATGGGGTACGCATCGAGCCGGGCGAGGTGGAGGCCGCGCTGGCCGCCCACCCCGACGTCCGGCGGGCGGTCGTCGTCGGCTTCGCCGAGCCCGGCGGCAGCCCCCGGCTGGCCGCGTACGTCGCCAGCCGACGCCCCCTGAGCAGCACGGAGCTGCGGGCCTTCCTGACCGACCGGCTGCCCGACGCCCTGGTGCCGGCCGTGTTCGTCCCGGTGGCGGAGTTCCCGCTGACCACCGGCGGGAAGGTCGACCGGGCCGCGCTGCCGCCCGTCGAGAGCACCGACCGCACGGCCTACCTGGCCCCGCGCAGCGACGCCGAGCGTCTGGTCGCCCGGCTCTGGCAGGAGCTGCTCGACGTCGACCGGGTGGGGGTGCACGACGACCTCTTCCAGCTCGGCGGGTCGTCGCTGGTGACAGTCCGCCTCGCCAGCCGCCTCGCCGCCGAGTCCGGCGTGCGCATCGAGCTGAGGGAGCTGCTCGCCGCGAGCACGGTCGAGGCGCAGGCCGCCCTGCTGACCGACGGCGACCCCGCGACGCCGGCGGTGGTCCCGGTGCCCCGCACCGGCGCGCTGCCGCTCTCCCCGGCCCAGCGGCGGCTGTGGCTGCTGGACCAGCTGCACCCGGGCAGCCCCGAGTGGGTGGTGCCGCTCTACCTGCGCCTGCCCGGCTCGCTGACCCCCGACACCGTACGGGCGGCGCTGAGCGCGCTCGAGGCCCGGCACGAGGCGCTGCGCACCCGCTACCTGACCCGCGACGGCGAGCCGCACCAGCGCATCGACCCGCCCGGCCCCGTCGACCTCACGATCCGCGACGCGACCGGGGCCCCGCTCGTCGACCTCGTCGACGCGCAGCTCGGCCAGGGCTTCGACCTGCGCACCGGGCCGCTGTGGCGGGCCACCCTGGTCACCTCGGCCGGGGCGGACCACCTGCTGCTGGTGGCGCTGCACCACATCGCCTCCGACGCGACCACCGCCGGGGTCCTGGAGCGCGACCTGCGGGAACTCTGCGCGGCCGGCGCCGCCGGCCGGGAGCCCGACCTGCCGGAGCTGGCGGTGCACTACGCCGACTACGCGGCCTGGCAGCGCCGGTACCTCACCGACGACCGGGTCGAGCGGGAACTCGGCTTCTGGCGCGAACACCTGGCGGGGGTGCCCGAGCTGACCCTCCCGCTGGACCGACCCCGGCCGGCCGAGCGCGACCCGCGCGGGGCGCACGTCGAGTTCGAGGTGCCGGCGGAGCTCGCGGAGAAGCTGACCGCGCTGGGCCGGCGCTGCTCGGCGACCCCGTTCATGACCATGCTGGCGGGCTTCGCCACGCTGCTGGCCCGCTACAGCGGGCAGTGGGACGTCGCCGTCGGCGCGCCCACCTCCGGTCGCCGCCCCGCCGAGGCGGAACAGATCGCCGGGGTCTTCCTCAACCCCGTGGTGGTGCGCTGCACCCTGGACCCGGCCGCCCCGTTCGAGGCGGCCCTGCGGGCCGTGCGGTCCCGTACCCTGGCCGCCCTCGCCCACCAGGACCTGCCCTTCGAGCGGGTGGTCGACGACCTCGTCGACGTCCGCGACCTCTCCCGCACCCCGCTCTACCAGGTGATGCTCAACGCCCAGGAGGGCGGCATCACCGGCCAGTCGACCGACGACGAGGCACTGCTGGACGCGCTGCGCCGGGCGGCCCGGATCGCCAAGACCGACCTCACGATGCACGTCTGGCCCCGCCCCGACGGCACCCTGGCCGGCAGCCTGGAGTACGCCACCGCCCTGTTCGACGAGCCGACCGTGCGGCGGATGGCCGAGCACTTCGTCCGGCTGCTCGCCGCGGCGGTGGCCGAGCCGGGGACCCCGCTCGACGACCTCGACCTGCTCTCACCGGGCGAGCGCCACCTGCTCCTGCACGAGGTGCACGGGCCCACCGTGCCCCGCTCCGCCGCGACCGTCTGCGACCTCTTCGAGGCCCAGCGACACCGGACGCCGGACGCGGTGGCGCTGCGGCACGGCGACCTCACCACCACCTACGCGGCCTTGGACGACCGGGCCAACCAGTTCGCCCACCACCTGCGGCGCTCCGGGGTCGCCCGGGGCGCGGTGGTGGCCGTGCTGCTGGACCGGGGCGTCGACCTGGTCGCGGCGATCCTCGGCGCCTGGAAGGCGGGCGCGGCCGTGCTGCCGCTCGACCCGTCGTACCCCGCCGGGCGGATCGGGCACATGCTCGCCACCGCCGGCGTGGAGCTGGGCGTGACCCAGGCGGCGTACGCGCCCAGGTTCACCGTGCCGACCCTGCACGTGGACACCCACCGGCTGATGGTCTGCGCCGGCCCCACCCACCGGCCGGACCGGGACACCGACCCGGAGGAGACGGCCTACGTGCTGTTCACCTCCGGCTCGACCGGCCGCCCCAAGGGCGTGGCGCTGCCGCACCGGGCGGTGTCCAACTTCCTCGCCTGCGCCGTCGAGACCGAGGCCCTGGGCGACCGGGGGGCGCGCGGGGGACGGGGCGACGGCGCGCCGCTGTTCACCACCATCGCCTTCGACCTCTCCATCCCCAACCTGTTCAGCCCGCTGGTCTCGGGTCAGTCGGTGACCCTGCTGCCCGCCGCCCTCGACATCGCCGAGCTGGGTGGCCTGCTCGTCAAGGCCGGCCCGTTCGACCGGTTCATCATGACCCCGCCGCACCTGGAACTGCTCACGGAGCAGCTCGACGACGAGCAGGCGGGTCAGCTCTCCGGTCTGGTCTGGACGGCCGGCGCGGCGCTGCGCAAGGAGATCGCCAACCGGTGGCTGGACCGGCTCGGGCCGGGCGGCCTCACCAACAGCTACGGGCCGACCGAGACCACCGTCATCATGACGGCCCACCCGGTCGAGACGCCGCAGACCACCGACATCGTGCCGATCGGCCGGGCGATGGCGAACACCACCGTCCGGGTGCTCGACGACGCGCTGCGGCTGCTGCCGGTGGGGGTCGTCGGCGAGCTGTACATCGGCGGGGAGTGCCTGGCCACCGGGTACGCCGGCCGGCCGGACCTGACCGCGGAGAAGTTCGTGCCCGACCCGTACGGGCCGCCGGGCAGCCGGCTGTACCGCAGCGGGGACCTGGTCCGGATGCGCCCGGACGGGGTGATGGACTTCGTCGGCCGGGCCGACGACCAGGTGAAGGTGCGCGGCTACCGCATCGAACTCGGCGAGATCCGCGCCGTCGTCGAGGAACACCCCGGGGTGACCCGGTGCGCGGTCATCGTCCACGAGGAGCGGCTGGTCGCCTTCCACCGGGGCGAGGCGCCCGACCTGGCCGCGCACTGCGCCCGGCTGCTGCCCGACTACATGACGCCGAGCCTGCTCGTGCCGGTGGCCGAGATCCCGCTCAACGCCAACGGCAAGGTGGACCGCGCCGCCCTGCTCGGCCTGCTCTCCGACGCCGTGACGACCGGCGCCGCCGGCACCGAGGACGGCCTCGTCGCGCCGCGCACGGTCGTCGAGGAACGCCTCTGCGCGATCTGGAGCGACCTGCTGGGCGTGCCCGTCGGCGTACGGCACAACTTCTTCGCCATGGGCGGGCACTCCGTGCTGGCGGGCCGGCTGGTCGCCGGCCTCCAGGAGGAGTTCGACCTCGACGTGTCGCTCCGGCTCGTCTTCGAGCACCCGACCGTCGAGGCGATGGCGGGCGCGGTGGAGGACCTCATCCGGGCCGAGGTGGACGCGCTGTCCGACGCCGACCTGACCGAAGACCTGCGGCAGACCAAGGAGCACCAGGCATGACCTCGACCGCGAACCAGCCCAACCTGCGCGAGTCGCTCGTCCAACGCCGGCTGGCGGGCCGGGCCGCCGGCCGGCGCGCCGGGATCCCGACCGTCGACCGCTCGGGCGACCTGCCGCTCTCCTTCGGCCAGCAGCAGATGTGGTTCCTCAACCGGCTGGACCCCACCAGCCCGGAGTACCTGGTCTCCTCGGCACTGCGGCTGCGCGGCCCGCTGGACCGGGCCGCGCTGGCCCGGGCGTGGGACGCCCTGATCGCCCGCCACGAGATCCTGCGCACCCGGTACGCGATGGCCGACCTGACGCCGGTGCAGGTCGTCGACGAGCCCCGCCCGCAGGAGCTGCCGCTGGTCGACCTCTCCGGGACGGCCGGGGCCGAGCGGGACGACCGGGTCGCCGAGGCGGCGGCCGAGCTGGCCGCCACCGGCTTCGACCTGGCCACCGAGTGGCCGGTACGGGCGACGCTGCTGCGCCTGGACGAGGCCGAGCACCTGCTGGTGCTGGTGATCCACCACATCGCCTGCGACGCGCCCTCCACGGCGGTGCTCCTCGGCGACCTGGCCGAGCTGTACGGCGCGTACGTCCGGGGCGAGTCCTCGCCGCTGGCGCCGCCGGCCGTGCAGTTCGCCGACTTCGCGGCCTGGCAGCGCGACCGGCTGCGCGGCGAGCCGCTGGAGCGGCACCTGGAGCACTGGCGCGACCGCCTCGCCGGCATCGCCCCACTGGAACTGCCGGCCGACCGGCCCCGGCCCCGCGTGCGCGACTGGCGGGGCGCCTCGGTTCCGTTCGCGCTCTCCGCCGACCTCTCCGCCGCGCTGCGCGAGATCGCCCGCGGCGCGGAGACCACCCTCTTCGTCACCCTGCTCACCGCCTTCCAGGCGCTGCTGTCGCGCTACACCGGCCGCACCGACATCCCCGTGGGCAGCGTGACGTCCGTGCGCGACCGCGCCGAGCTGCGCCACCTGGTCGGGTACGGGATCGACAACCTCGTCCTGCGGGGCAGTTGGACGGGGGACCCCACCTTCGCCGACCTGCTGCGCGGCACCCGCGCCACGGTGCGCGACGCCTTCGCCCACGCCGACGTGCCGTTCGCGCTGCTGGTCGACGAGTTCGAACCGGAACGGGACCTGTCCCGCACCCCTCTCTACCAGGTCGCCTTCACCCTGGGCGACGACGCTCCCGGCGGCGCCTGGCCGGCGGGCCTCGCCGCCGAGACGCTCTGGCTGCCCACCCGGGTCGCCAAGGTCGACCTGCAACTGCACGTCGTCGAGGGCGCCGACGGCCGGCTGCGCGGGCACCTGGAGTACGCGACCGCGCTGTTCGACGACGCCACCGTGCGGCGGATGGCCGACCACCTCGGCCGGCTGCTGGAGCACGTCGGGGCCGACCCGCACGCCCGGATCTCCGAGCTGCGCATCCTCGACGACGCCGAGCTCGCGGCGGCGACCCCCGCCCCGGCCCGCCCCGCCGCACCCGTGACTGAGACGGTGCACGGCGTCTTCGCCGCCACCGCCGCCGCGCACTCCGCCGCGACCGCCGTCGTGGACGGCGCGCGACGCTGGACGTACGCCGAACTGGACGCCACCGCGAACCGGCTCGCGCACCACCTGCGGGCCCTCGGCGCCGGCCCGGAGCGGCTGGTCGCGGTCTGCCTGGACCGCCGCGCGGAGCTGGTCGCCACCCTGCTGGGCGTGCTGAAGTCCGGGTCGGCGTACCTGCCGGTGGAGCCCGGCGTCCCCGCCGACCGGCTCGACTTCATGCTGACCGACGCCGGCGCGCGGATCGTGGTGACCACCGAGGCCCACCGGGAGCGGTTCGCCGACTTCGACGGCGCCGTGGTGGTGCTGGACGACCCCGGGCACGCCGGGGAGATCGCCGGGCGCCCCGGCACCGACACGGGCGTCGCCGTCGACCCCGAGAACCTGATCTACGTCATCTACACCTCCGGGTCGACCGGCCGCCCCAAGGGCGTCTTCCTGACCCACGCCAACGTGCTGCGCCTGACGACCGTGGCGCAGGACGACCTGAACTTCGGCCCCGCCGACGTGTGGCCGCTGTTCCACTCGTACGCCTTCGACGTGTCGGTGTGGGAGCTGTGGGGCGCGCTGCTGCACGGCGGCCGGCTGGTGATCGTGCCCCGCGAGGTCACCCGTTCCCCCGGCGACCTGCTCGACCTGCTCGTCGAGGAGCAGGTCACCGTGCTCAACCAGACCCCGACGGCCTTCCGCGGCCTGGTGGGACTGGCCCGCGACGGCGACCCCCGCGTCGACCGGCTCGCGCTGCGCGCGGTCATCTTCGCCGGCGAGAAGCTGGAGTACGGCGACCTCGGCCCCTGGGTGGCCCGGCGCGGACTGGCCGCGCCCCGGCTGCTCAACCTCTACGGGATCACCGAGATCACGGTGCACGCCACCTACTACGAGGTGCGCCCCGACGACCTGGCCGGCACCGCCAACCCGGTCGGCGTCCCGCTGGCCGACCTGAGCATCCACCTGCTCGACCCGTACGGCAACCCGGTCCCGGTCGGCGTCACCGGCGAGATCCACGTCGGCGGGCCCGGCGTGGCCCGGGGCTACCTCAACCGGCCCGAGCTGACCGCCCAGCGGTTCGTGCCCGACCCGTTCGGCCCGCCCGGCGCCCGCCTCTACCGCAGCGGCGACCTGGCCCGCCGGCGCGCCGACGGCAGCCTGGAGTTCGTCGGCCGCATCGACGACCAGGTGAAGATCCGGGGCTACCGGGTCGAGCTGGGCGAGATCGAGGCCGCCATCTCGGCCCTGCCCGGGGTGCGCGAGGCCGTGGTCGTCGTCCGCGAGGACACCCCCGGCGACCGGCGCCTGGTGGCGTACTCGGTCGTCGACGAGCAGGCGGAGCTGCCCCGGCCGGGGCAGGTGCGCGCGGCGCTGGCCCGCACCCTGCCCGAGTACATGATCCCGTCGGCGTTCGTCCCGCTGGCCCGGCTGCCGCTGACCGTCAACGGCAAGCTCGACAAGCGGGCGCTGCCGGCGCCCGACCGGGCCGTCACCGCCACCGACCGGCCCTACCTGGCGCCGCGTACGGAGGTGGAGGAACGGCTCGCCGCGATCTGGGCCGAGCTGCTCGGCCTGGAGCGGGTCGGCGTCGAGGACGGCTTCTTCGACGTCGGCGGCGACTCGATCCGCGCCGTGGCGCTCGCCGCCGCCATCCGGGCCGGCGGCTTCGACGTGCAGGTGCGCGACCTCTTCGAGCGCCGCAGCATCGCCGAGCTGGCGGAGTTCCTCACCGGCCGCCCCGCGCCGGCCGCGCCGGAGCCGGCCGTCGCGCCGTTCGCGCTGATCTCCGAGGCCGACCGGGCCGCGCTGCCCGACGGCGTCGTCGACGCGTACCCGTGCACGCAGGTGCAGCTCGGCATGCTCGCGGAGATGCTCGCCGACGAGCACAACCACTACCTCAACGCCACCACCTACCGCATCCCCGACGTCGGCGAGTTCTCGCTCGACGCGTTCCGGGAGGCCGCCGCGCTGCTGGTGCGGCGGCACGAGGTGCTGCGCACCTCGTTCGACCTGACCGGCTACTCGGTGCCGATGCAGCTCGTGCACGCCACCGCCGAGATGCGGGTCGGCATGGACCGGGCGCGCGCCGACGACCGGGCCGGCCTGGAGCGGGAGCTGCGCGACTTCATCGCCGCCGAGCGGGCCGACATGTTCGACCTCGGCGAGCCGGCGCTGTTCCGGCTGCACGCGCGCGTCTGCGCGGACGGGAGCTGGTGGCTCACCCTCACCGAGTGCCATCCGATCATGGACGGCTGGAGCTACCACTCGCTGATGATGGAGCTGGTCGGCGCGTACCACCGGATCCGCGACGGGCTGCCGGTCGAGCCGCGCCCGGCGCCGCCGGTGCGCTTCGCCGACGCGGTCGCCGCCGAGCTGCGCTCCACGGGCGAGGGGACGGACCGCGCCTTCTGGCACGACCGGGTCGCCGGCCGGGACCGGTTCGTGCTGCCCGAGGGCTGGGGCGACCCGACCGCCGCCGACGGCGCCCAGTACGACCACTGGGTGCCGCTGCACGACCTGGAGCCCGGCCTGCGGGCGCTGGCCCGCGAGACCGGGGTGCCGTTCAAGTCGGTGATGCTGGCCGCGCACCTGAAGGTGATGAGCCAGCTCACCGGGTCGGGGTCGTTCTTCACCGGGCTGGTGTCCAACATCCGCCCCGAGGTCGCCGGCGCCGACCGGGTCTACGGCATGCACCTGAACACGGTGCCGTTCGTGCACGACGCGGGCGCGCGGACCTGGCGGGAGCTGATCGGGCGGACGTTCGCCGGGGAGCTGGAGCTGTGGCCGCACCGCCGGTACCCGCTGCCGGTGCTCCAGCGGGAGGTCGGCGACGGCGGCCGGATGCTGGATGTCCGGTTCAGCTTCCACGACTTCCACCAGATCGACACCGACGAGATCGACTACGCCGACTCGATCGACGACAGCCCCAACGAGTTCCCGCTCGGCGTGATCAGCCGCCTCGGCTTCCTCACGCTGGAGGCCAACCTGCGCCACCTCGGCGTGCCGCAGGTCGCCCGCCTCGGTGGCATGTACCGGGCGGTGCTGGAGGCCATGGTGGCCGACGTGGACGGTGACGCGTCGGTGACGTGTCTGCCTCCGGGTGAGGCGTCGGTGGTGCTGGCCGACGGGGCGTCGGCGGTGGAGCCGGTGTCGCGTTCGGTGCTGGACGAGTTCGAGGCGCGGGCGGCGGAGACGCCGTCGGCGGAGGCCGTGTCGGTGCCGGGCGGCGCGGGGATCGACTTCGCGGAGCTGGACGCCCGGGCCGGGCAGGTCGCCCGCTGGTTGGCCGCCCGGGGTGTGGGTGCCGGTGCGGTGGTGGGTGTGCTGCTGGACCGTGGTGTGGAGTTGGTGGCGTCGATGCTGGGGGTGTGGAAGGCGGGTGCGGCGTTCGTGCCGGTGGATCCGTCGTACCCGCCGGGTCGCATCGCGGCGATGCTCGCTGACGCGGGTGCCCGGGTCGCGGTCACCTCGCAGCGGTACGCGGACCGGTTCGCCCCCGTCGGCGTGGAGGTCGTGCGCGTCGAGGAGATCGAGGAGATGGACGCGCCGCTGCCGGCCCGCGCCACGGGTCTCGACGAGTTGGCGTATGTGATTTTCACGTCGGGGTCGACGGGTCGGCCGAAGGGTGTGCAGGTGTCGCACCGGGGGTTGGCGAATCATGTGCG
>NZ_JBEZEV010000071.1:0-36424 GCF_040649055.1 Micromonospora sp. NPDC049060 | reverse complement strand
GGTCGAAGTAGGCGACATCCACGTCGCGCTCCGGCGAGGCCGCGATGTTGCTGATCGCGTCCCAGACGCGGTTGCGTACGAAGCCGGCACCGATCGCCCGCCAGGGGTGACCGCCGCCGGCCGGCAGGGGCGGCGCGACGGTGTCCGGGGCGGCGCGCGCAGGACGCCGCCGGTGGCTGGCCTGGTCGGCGGGGCGGCGACACGCCGAGCGGGTGCGACCGGGCCGCCGGGCGGTGGCGTACAGTCGGCATCGGCGCGGACCTCCTGGGGCGATGGTGATGCAGACCGGGGTGCGCAGCGGCGCCGCGAAGGACGTCGGACGGCTCCGACGCCGGGTGGTCGTCGGGAGGGGGCAACGAGCACATGGCTGGCAACGGTGACCGTGCCGAGACCTGGACGTCGGAGCTCCGCGAGCAGCAGGCCACGCTCGGGGCGGATCTCGGTCCGGCGGATCCGGCGGCATACACGATGCGTAAGCCGATTCCCGAGCCGATGCCGACCGACCGGCACGGCCCGGCCCGGATCATCGCGATGGCCAACCAGAAGGGTGGTGTGGGCAAGACCACCACGACCATCAACCTGGGCGCCGCGCTGGCCGAGTACGGCCGCAAGGTGCTGCTCGTCGACTTCGACCCGCAGGGCGCCCTCTCGGTCGGGCTGGGGGTCAACCCGCACAACCTCGACCTGTCGGTCTACAACCTGCTCATGCAGGACGACGTCACCGCCGAGGACGTCCTGATCAAGACCGACGTGGCGGGGCTGCACCTGCTGCCGGCCAACATCGACCTCTCTGCGGCCGAGATCCAGCTGGTCAACGAGGTCGCCCGGGAGATGGCCCTGGCCCGCGTGCTCCGGTCGGTCCGCAAGGAGTACGACTACATCCTGATCGACTGCCAGCCCTCGCTGGGCCTGCTGGCGATCAACGCGCTGACCGTGGCGCACGGCGTGCTCATCCCGCTGGAGTGCGAGTTCTTCAGCCTGCGCGGGGTGGCCCTGCTGCTGGACACCATCGACAAGGTGCGTGAGCGGCTCAACTTCGACCTGGAGCTCGAGGGCATCCTCGCCACCATGTACGACAGCCGCACCACCCACTGCCGGCAGGTGCTCCAGCGGGTGGTGGAGGCCTTCGGCGACAAGGTCTACCAGACGGTGATCACCAAGACCGTCAAGTTCCCCGAGTCCACCGTCGCCGGCGCCCCGATCACCACGCTCGACCCGGCCTCGTCCGGCGCCCGCAACTACCGCCAACTGGCCCGCGAGGTGATCGCCGCCCAGGCCGAGCGGTAGGCCGGCGTGCACCTTCGCGCCGAGCCGGCCGGGGCGTGGACTACGGTCTTCCGGTGACCGCGCCACCCCTCGACCCTCCGACGACGCCGGAGCAGCCGCCCGTACGGGCCGCCGAGGCCGTCGCCGAGGTGCCGACGGATCCGGCCGGCGTGCCCGAGGCGGCGGTGGAGAGCGGCGGGTTCACCGTCCGGCTGGCGAACTTCACCGGCCCGTTCGACCTGCTGCTCCAGTTGATCGGCAAGCACAAGCTCGACGTGACCGAGGTGGCGCTGCACCGGGTCACCGACGAGTTCATCGCCTACATCCGCGCCATGGGCGACCAGTGGGACCTGGACGAGGCCAGCGAGTTCCTGCTCATCGCCGCGACGCTGCTCGACCTGAAGGCGGCCCGGCTGCTGCCCGCCGCCGAGGTCGAGGACGAGGAGGACCTCGCGCTGCTGGAGGCGCGGGACCTGCTCTTCGCCCGGCTGTTGCAGTACAAGGCGTACAAGGAGGCGGCGGCGCACATCGCCGCGCTGGAGGAGGTCGGCGGCCGGCGCTACCCCCGCGCGGTCACCCTGGAGGCCCGGTACGCCGACGCGCTGCCCGACCTGGTGCTCGGCATCGGCCCGGAGCGGCTGCTGAAGCTGGCGATCAGGGCGATGACGCCGAAGCCGGTGCCCGAGGTCTCCATCGCCCACGTGCACATGGTCCGGGTCAGCGTCCGGGAGCACGCGGGCATCCTCACCGAGCGGCTGCGCCGGGTCGGCACGGCCACCTTCTCGCTGCTCTGCGCCGACTGCGAGGCCACCCTGGAGGTGGTGGCCCGGTTCCTGGCCCTGCTGGAGCTCTACCGGGAGGGCCTGGTCGCCTTCGTCCAGGAGCAGGCCCTGGAGGAGTTGACCGTACGCTG
Organism: Micromonospora sp. NPDC049060; assembly: GCF_040649055.1. NCBI lineage: Bacteria > Bacillati > Actinomycetota > Actinomycetes > Micromonosporales > Micromonosporaceae > Micromonospora > Micromonospora sp. NPDC049060. The sequence continues at coordinate 34,245 of NZ_JBEZEV010000071.1, read as the reverse complement.
GACCGGTCCCGCCGACGGCGGCCCCGACCTGCACGTCGACGAGTACGCCGGCACCCCGCCCGAGTCGGCCCCGGCGTCGCCTGAGCCAGCCCCGGCGTCGCCTGAGCCAGCCCCGGCGTTGCCTGAGCCAGCCCCGGCGTTGCCTGAGCCAGCCCCGGCGTTGCCTGAGCCAGCCCCGACGTTGCCTGAGCCAGCCCCGACGTTGCCCGAGCCGGCGGGCTCCGGTCCGTTGCCGGCGGCGTCGGCCGAGCGGCGGCCGGTGCCGGACGGCACGGCGGACGAGAGCGGCTCAGGCACGGTCACAGGTGCACTGGCGGCCGACACCGCATCGGCGGCGGACGCCGGATCGGCCGTGGTCGACGCCGGAGCGGTGCCGGGGGACGCCGGTTCGGTGGCCGACGCCGGATCGCCGCCGGATGCGACGGCGGACACCGGATTGGTGGCCGACAACGAATTGGCGCCGGGCGCGACGGTGGACACCGGATTGATGGTCGACAGCGGAGCGGCGCCGGGTTCGGTGGCCGACGCCGGATCGGCAGAGGCCGACAGCGGAGCGGCGTCGGGTGCGGCGGTAGTGGAGAGCGGGACGTCGCCGGGTGTGGCGGCGGACGGGAGCGGGGCGGCGACGCCGGAGGAGCGAGCGGGATGAGCAACGACGAGCGTCGGGACTCCCTGGCCGACCAGGCCGCCGCCTGGGTGCCGCCCTGGCAGCGCCCCACGGCCCCCGCCGCGGCCCCCGAAACCGGAGATCTTGGTACGTCCGCGCCCCCGGAGGGGCCCGAACCTACCAAGATCTCCGAGGACTCCGACGCCGCACGGGAGGCGGGTGTGGGGGCGGGCTTCGAGGATTCCGACGCCGCGCCCGGAGCGGAGGCTGGCTCGGGCGCGGCGACCGTGAACGGGGACCAGCCCGGGGAGCCGGCAGGGACTGAGGAGCCGGCACCGGCGGCAGGGCTTGAAGAACCGGCACCGGCGGCAGGGCCTGAAGCGGCGGCACCGGCGGCAGGGCTTGAAGATCCGGCACCGGCGGCAGGGCCTGAGGAGCCGGCATCGGCGGTCGGGCCAGCAGGGGCGGCCGGGGAGAGCGGGGCCGCGGGCGGGCCGGCGGGAAGTGGACCGGCGGGGGAGAGTGGGGCTGCGGTCGGGCCGGCGGGGGGCGTACCCGCGAAAGGGCCGGCGGGGCGGCGGCGGGCGGTGCCCGAGCCGGCGCCGGAACTCGACGACGCGGAGCTGCGCGGGGCGCTGGAGGCGATCCTGCTGGTGGTGGACGAGCCGGTCAGCGAGTTGGTCCTCGCCCAGGTGCTGGAGCAGCCCGCCGAGCGGATCGGGCCGGTGCTGGACGAGATCGCCGCGGGCTACACGGCCGCCGGGCACGGCTTCGAGCTGCGCCGGGCCGCGGGTGGCTGGCGTCTCTACACCCGCCCGGAATACGCCACCTACGTGGAGCGGTTCGTACTGGACGGGCAGTCCGTGCGGCTGACCCAGGCGGCGCTGGAGACACTGGCCGTGGTCGCCTACAAGCAGCCAGTGACCCGGTCGCGGATCTCCGCCATCCGGGGTGTCAACTGTGACGGGGTGATCCGTACCCTGGTTTCCCGCGGGTTGGTCGAGGAGTGCGGCACCGAACCGGACAGCGGGGCGTTCCTCTACCGGACCACCACGATGTTCCTGGAGAAGCTCGGGCTGAACAGCGTCGACGACCTCCCGCCGCTGGCCCCGTTCCTTCCCGACGACGTAGAAGAGCTTGCCGATGCCACGCGATGACCGCACGCCCCGCCCCGACGCGCCCGCCTTCGAGGGGGCCGAGCGCCTGCAGAAGGTGCTGGCCGCCGCCGGCGTGGGTTCCCGGCGCGCCTGCGAGGACCTGATCTTCCGTCGCCGGGTCACCGTCGACGGCCGGGTCGCCCAGCTCGGCGACAAGGTCGACCCCGCCACCGCCGTGATCCACGTCGACGGCGAGCGCCTCGTCGCCGACACCCGACTGGTCTACCTGGCCATGAACAAGCCCCGCGGGGTCGTCTCCACGATGGCCGACGAGAAGGGCCGCACGGCGCTCGCCGACTTCCTCGGCAACCGGGTGGAGCAGCGGGTCTACCACGTCGGGCGGCTCGACGCCGACAGCGAGGGCCTGCTGCTGCTCACCAACGACGGCACGCTCGCGCACAAGCTGATGCACCCGTCGTACGGGGTGCAGAAGACGTACCTCTGCGAGGTGTCCGGGCCGATCCCGCGCAACCTCGGCAAGCGGCTGATGGCCGGCGTGGAGCTGGAGGACGGCCCGGCGAAGGCCGACTCCTTCCGGGTGGTGGACACGCTGGGACGGACCGCCCAGGTGGAACTGAGCCTGCACGAGGGACGCAAGCACATCGTCCGCCGCCTGCTCGGCGAGGCGGGCCATCCGGTGAGCCGGCTGGTGCGTACCGCGATCGGGCCGATCCGGTTGGGCGACCTGCGCGCCGGGCGGACGCGGCGGCTGACCAACACGGAGGTCGCCGCCCTGTTCAAGGCCGTGGGTGACTGACCCCCGAGTTCGGGGTACGGCTGCCGGTAGGCTCCCTGGCGGCCCGGCGCGGGCGGCGCCCACCGGGCGGCGCGACGCCGGGCATCATTGAGAACGTTTGGACAACCGCTCGCGACACATCCGGTGTTTCGTGAGGTACGGGCTGAGGAGGACGACGGTGGAGGAAAACGAACGGGCCGGGCGATGTGTGGTCGCTGTGGACGGACCGTCCGGTTCGGGTAAGTCCACCGTCTCCCGGCGGCTCGCCGTCGGCCTCGGTGCCCGCTATCTCGACACCGGCGCCATGTACCGCGCCATCACCTGGGCGGTGCTGCGTTCGGGGGTCGACCTGACCGACGCCGAGTCGGTGGCCAAGGTCGCCGGCGAGGTGGACCTGCGCATCGGCACCGACCCGCAGGGGTACGGCGTGACCGCCGACGGCGTGAACGTCGACGCCGAGATCCGCGGGCCGGAGGTGACCGGGGCGGTCTCCGCCGTGGCCGCCGTGCCGGCGGTGCGCGCGCTGCTGGTCACCCGGCAGCAGGAGATGATCACCAATGCCGGTCGGATCGTGGTCGAGGGCCGCGACATCGGGTCCGTGGTGGCCCCGGACGCCGACCTGAAGGTCTACCTCACCGCCTCCGAGGCGGCCCGGGCCGCCCGACGCAGCGCCGAGGACGCCACCGACGTGGCGGCGACGGCGGCCGACCTGGCCCGGCGGGACCGGCTCGACTCGACGCGCAAGGCCGACCCGCTGACCCAGGCCGCCGACGCCGTGGTGCTGGACACCACCGAGTTGGGCATCGACGAGGTCGTCGGGCGCCTGCGCGGCCTGCTGACCGATCGGGGAGTGGCATGACCGACACCGACGGGTGGATCGAGCTGCGGGAACCGGACGTCGACACCGAGGAGCCGACCGGCCCGCAGCCGGTCGTGGCCGTGGTCGGCCGCCCCAACGTGGGCAAGTCGACACTGGTCAACCGGATCATCGGCCGCCGTCAGGCGGTCGTCGAGGACGTCCCCGGGGTCACCCGGGACCGGGTGCCGTACGACGCGCAGTGGGCCGGCCGGCAGTTCACCGTGGTGGACACCGGCGGCTGGGAGCCCGACGCCAAGGACCGGGCCGCCGCGATCGCCGCGCAGGCCGAGACGGCGGTCGTCACGGCCGACGTGGTGCTGTTCGTGGTCGACGCGATGGTCGGCTCGACGGACGTGGACGAGGCGGCCGTACGGATGCTGCGCCGCAGCGCCAAGCCGGTGATCCTGGTCGCGAACAAGGCCGACAACACCGCCATCGAGATGGAGGCCACCTCGCTGTGGTCGCTGGGCCTGGGTGAGCCGTACCCGGTGTCGGCGCTGCACGGACGTGGTTCCGGCGACCTGCTCGACGCCATCATGGCCGCGCTGCCGGAGGCCCCGAAGATCGTCGAGAACCGCCCGCGCGGCCCGCGCCGGGTGGCCCTCGTCGGCCGGCCGAACGTCGGCAAGTCCAGCCTGCTCAACCGCTTCTCGGGCGAGGAGCGGGCGGTCGTCGACTCGGTTGCCGGCACCACTGTGGACCCGGTCGACAGCCTGGTCGAGATCGGCGGGGAGACCTGGCAGCTCGTCGACACGGCGGGCCTGCGCAAGCGGGTCGGCAAGGCCAGCGGCACCGAGTACTACGCCAGCCTGCGGACCGCCGGGGCGATCGAGGCCGCCGAGGTCGCCGTGGTGCTGCTGGACTCCAGCGAGCCCATCAGCGAGCAGGACCAGCGGATCCTGTCCATGGTCACCGAGGCCGGCCGGGCGCTGGTGATCGCCTTCAACAAGTGGGACCTGGTCGACGCCGACCGCCGGTACTACCTGGACAAGGAGATCGAGCGCGAGCTGCGCCGCATCCCGTGGGCGATCCGGCTCAACCTGTCGGCGCAGACCGGCCGGGCGGTCGACAAGCTCGCGCCGGCGCTGCGCAAGGCCCTGGCCAGCTGGGAGACCCGCGTACCCACCGCGCAGCTCAACTCGTGGCTGACCGCGCTGGTGCAGGCGACTCCGCACCCGGTGCGGGGCGGGCGGGCGCCGAAGATCCTCTTCGCCACCCAGGCGGGCGTGGCGCCGCCGCGCTTCGTGCTGTTCACCACGGCTCCGCTGGACGCCGGCTACCAGCGGTTCGTCGAGCGCAAGCTGCGCGAGGAGTTCGGCTACGAGGGCAGCCCGATCGAGATCTCCGTACGCCCCCGCAAGAAGCTCGGCCCCGGCGGCCGGGGCAAGGCGCACGGCTGACCCGACCGATCTGAAGCCGGGTGGGAGCACGCTCCCACCCGGCTTTTCCGTTGCCCATCAACTTCCCTATCCTCCTAGGACGCTGTAGGGGATGTGCGCGGGACGACGCGTTCCGGCGCGGGAGGGGGCAGTGCGGACGGCGCGAAGATCCTGCGCTAAGCTGTACCGGCTGTCGCGGGGAGATCCGCGCGAGAGTATCGGGACGTGGCGCAGCTTGGTAGCGCACTTGACTGGGGGTCAAGGGGTCGTCGGTTCGAATCCGGCCGTCCCGACTGGTATTCACCAGCGGATATAGAAGATCATGTGTGATCTTGCGGTAACGCTGGCGGTAACGGAGATCGCTTAACGTGGGCTGCATCCACCGATCCCGTTACTGCGGAGGTGCAGCCCCGTGGCTGTCTACAGCTACCGCCTCGCCAACGGCCAGACCCGCTGGTTCTTCATCATCGACCTTCCGCCTGATGCGGATGGTCGTCGCCGCCAGCACAAGCGGCAGGGGTTCCCCAACCAGGCTGCTGCCCTGAGGGCGGAGCAGGACGCACGCGCCGCCTACGGCGGAGCGGACCTCGGCGCCGACGGCAGCATCGCCGCTGAGCTGGAGAGCTGGCTCAACGAGCGCGAGCTGGACGTCCAGGAGACGACCCTTAGCAACTACCGGGACGTCATCCGCTGCTACGTGGTCCCGCACATCGGCGGTCGGCAGCTCTACGCTCTCGACAAGCGTGTCCTTCATGACCTCTACAAGAAGCTGCTGAAGTGCGGCGGCAAGAACGGTGGGCCGCTGTCGCCGACCACTGTCCGCATCGTGCACCGGATCCTGATGAAGGCCCTGGGCGACCTCGGGGTCAACGTCGAGGGCGTGCGGCAGCCCCGGCAGGTCGAGCGGGAGACGATGGGGCGCAAGGGCGTGTGGACGCCGGCGCAGTCGGCGAAGTTCCTCAAGTACCACGCCGACCACCGACTGCGTGCCGCATGGGTGCTGGCGATCGTCGTCGGTGCCAGGCGAGGGGAGCTGGCCGGCCTCAAGTGGCCGCGCGTCGATCTCGACCGAGGAGTGCTGCTGCTGCACTGGCAACGCACCACGACCAGCAACGGGGTGGTGGAGAAGGCGCCCAAGGGCAAGAGCAAACGGGCGGTAGCGCTCGGGCCGGCCCTTGTTGCGGAGCTGCGTGCCCACCAGGAGCGCCAGGTTCTGGAGAAGGCCGACGCTGGCGTCCTGTACCACGACGGCGGTTACCTATTCTGCCGCGAGGACGGGGAGCCGTTCTACCCGAAGTACTTCACCGACCAGTGGGCGAAGGCGTGCGCGGATGCTGGGGTGCCCGTGATCGCGTTGCACGACGCTCGGCACACCTCCGCTACCACTGGCGCTGACGCCGGCGTGCCGGAGCACGTCATGCAGCGCCGGCTCGGCCACGCCGACAGCCGCACGACACGTGAGGTCTACACCCACGTGTTGCCCGAGAGCGAACGGAAGGCCGCGGAGCTCATGGAGGCAGTACTCGGCGACGCAGCGAGCTGGTCGCCGCGGAATAGCTAGACCGAAGGCGCTGGGTCACGCCCGACCGCAGTGCTTCTGGCTGCGGAGGTTGCCGGTGGGGGAGCCCGATGGCCGACCGTCAGCTCTTGCATCGGCACGGTAGCCAGCGGCTGTGGCCGTTGCCGTTACCCGTGGCGGTTGCTCTCACTCGGCAACGCGCCGAGTAACCGGGTGATCGCATCGTAAGGACTGACGCCGGTATCGGCGTGCTCACGACCTCAGGGGAGGGCGGCGGACGATGTCAACGACCACAACTGGCGGACGTAAGCCGGGCCAGGCGCTGGACCAGGTCTGGACGATCGAGGCGGTGCGGGAGCTCGGCGTCACCACCGACGTGGAGACCGCTGGAGCGATCCTGGGAATCGGGCGCACCAAGGCCTACGAGCTGGCCAAGACCAACGAATTCCCGGTACGCCTTCTGCGCGTCGGCCGGCGGTACCTCGTGCCCGTACCGGCGATCCTCAAGCTGCTTGCCATCGAGTAGCCGCCCTGCCGCTAGCCAGGCTCAGAGCCTGAGACAGGGAATCCCGGGACCGACCGGGCTGGTGCGCCGACAAACAAGAGGACCGACGGCGGGCACGGTGTGAGCCGGCACGCCGTCGGTCAGCCGTGTGAGTCGTTACGGTCCAGAGCGCTGGGACAGCGCCAATGAACTCCCGCAGCTCGGTGCGCCCGATCGATCAGCGGGGCCAGGCTGCGAAGCGTCGCCGTAGCTGTACCACGTCGGCGCGAGTCAGCTGGTACGGCACGAACGCCTCGTCGGGCATCCTGTCCAGGCGCCGACCCACCACTGGAACGTCCTCTGCCTCAAGTCCGGGGTCAACGCGGCGGGCCATGGCCAGCAGTTGGGCCGGCGTGTACTGGTCGAGCACTGCGGCCACATCGACGTAGTCACGCTCGCGGGCGCGTCCCACGAGCGCGGTGACTTTCCAGGCGAGCAGGTCGGCCAGGTCCATGACCGGGCCGACATCCATCACCACCGGAGCATGGAGTCGCGCCTGACAGGACAGGCTCAGCCGGACCACCTTGTTGCCCCGTTGAATCTCCCATTCCGTCATGTGGTCGTCAAAGCCGTAGATCACTGCCGACAGCTCGCTGTCGTCGGCGACCCGTGATACCTGGAAACCAGCTTCGAGCAACGCCGTCTCCACGGCCTCGGTCGCTGCGGCGACTCCGTCGGCGCGGTCGGTGAAGGCGTCGACGTCCTCGGTCGGCCGGTCGACGACTCCGTGCAGGAGCAAGGCCAGTCCACCGCCGAGCGCAAGTCCGTGCTGCTTGGCTACGGAGAGCGCGACCCGCGCGACCTCGACGTGCTCTGGGTCAGGGTGAGGCATCAGGCTGCGGCCGAAACCTGGCGCAGCACCGCATGCCGGTCCTCCCATGCGTGGCGCACACCCCGCGGCAGGTAGAGGTCGTTCCATACCCGGATCAGGGTCGGACCGTCGAGCCAGGCGCAGAGTTCATCAACCCGCACCGCTTCGGTCAGCACGACCTCGTACAGGGCGTTGCGCGCCCAATCCTGGTCCAGGTTGACGCTGCGGTCTGGCCGCCAGAGCAGCCGGTGTGGCAGCTCCACGACACCCCTGGTCGGTCCGTGCAGGGCGGCAAGATCGTCTACGACCACGGCGGAACGGCCCGGCCGGGCCAGATACCGCCGGGCGGAACGGGTCGAAGTGGCGCCCATGCGTCGAGGGTAGCGCCTCAAACGGGTAAAGGCGGGATGCTGCCGATGCCAACCGGGACGTCGTCAACGGCGGTCGGTCATTGGCGCCGCCTCGGCTCGTCGGCATCGCGGCCGCCGCCACGGCACCGACTCGCTAATCATGGCCGCGCAGCCTCTGCTACAGGCAGCGAGGAGGCGGTCAACCCGCGCTCCTGCGGCCCGCCGCAAACTGCCGCACGTCAGCGCTGCTGTGGCACCGCGACCGTTCGATCAGCGCGGCGCCCGTGTCGCCGGGCATGGTCTCGTGCGATCAGGACCACGCGACGTTCCCGCCACGGCTGCGCTGTCAGGTCGGGCTGGACATGGCCAACCACCACCCCGCCGGGTGTGCTCGACCGCGCCTGGTCGAGATTGGCTGCCAATGGCCATATCTTGCTCCCTGTCGCGGGCCATTCCGGTTCGCCGGCCGCTGCGGACCCAGATGTCCCGTCCGCGTTGAGTTGGCACCGTCCGGTATGACTTGGCACGAGGTTGGCACTGTCCGGGTTGAGGTGGCACGTCCGGTACGGTGCTGTCCGGTCTCAGCGAGGTTAGCGGGTTCTCGGCGAGTTGACAGGCTTCCCCGTTGAGTGTGCGTGTACTTGGTCTCGACCGGCAGTCAGCTGTGTGCCGATCGGGCACTACGGCGCGGCGACTGTTGCGGCAATGGCCGCGTACTTGCGGTCCGGGCGGTCCGGGGACTGCTGCTGCAAGCGCTGAAGTTCGGTGAAACCAGCCTTTGCCAGGCGGGCAGAGAATGTGTCTACGGGCCAGCGGTATGCCGTGTGGACCTTGTGGTCGAACGCGGCCACATCGTCGTCGCTGTCGAAGAAGCCGATCACCAGGTTCCCGGAAGGAGGCAGCATCCGGCGGAACTCGGCGAGTACCGCATCCAGCTCCGATGGCGGTAGGTGGATGGTCGAGTACCAGGAGAGGATGCCGGCCACCGAGTGGTCGGGAAGGTCCAGGTCCGTCATTGATCCGAGCTGGAACGCCGGCCCGGGAAAGTGGGTCCGGGCGTAGCCGATGAACTCAGGTACCAAATCGACGCCGGTCACGTTGGCGCCGAGCGAATGCAGGTAGGCGCTCCAATGCCCGGGGCCGCAACCGAGATCGAGCACGGCGCCGTCCAAGCCGACGAGGTGGTCTCGGACAAGGGCCGTGTCATCCACGTGGGCCTGCCAGTCACCATCGAACAGGGCGATGTACTGCTCGGACATGTGCGAGTAGGCGTCGCGGACCGGCTGGTTGCTCACGGCGCCACTCTAAAGTCTGCCCGCGTTCCGCCCCGAACCCAGTACGCGTCCGGGTTGAGGTGGCACGTCCGGTACGGTGCCGGGGTGCTGCGCGCGGTGCCGGGCCTGGGTGGGCCGCTGACGGCTGAGTTCGAGGTCGGCTACGTCGGCGCCGAGGGATCGGAGGTCCGCACCTCCTTGATCGACTCGGCGGGGGTGCTGTTCGAGCTGGTCAAGCCGGTACGCGGCTTCCCGTCGTACAAGCGGCAGCGTGAGGTTCCCCCGGTAGCTCGGAGGCTTTCGATCATGCTCTGATGGAGCTGAAGGGCGTCATCCGTGGCAGCACCGAAGAAGTACCCCGATGAGCTGCGTGAACGTGCGGTGCGTTTGTATCGGGAGTCGGACCCGAAGCCCGTGATCCGCCAACTGGCGCGGCAACTCGGGGTGCATCACGAGGCGTTGCGGAACTGGATCCGCCAGGACGAAGCCGACCGGGGCCAGCGCGACGACCGGTCCACGATCTCCGAGCTGGAGGAGTTGCGCCGGCTGCGGCGGGAGAACGCCGAGCCGAAGCGGGCCAACGAGATACTGAAGGCCGCGTCCTTAGGTTCAGGGAGTCAAGGCAACACACTGGGCTGGAGTTCGATAACCGAGACACTTGCGAGGCCGGTCGTTCAGCCGGGCGGCCAGGGCGTCGAGATCGGCTTGGCTGTGCAGGCCCAGATCGGTGCCCTTCGGTAGGTATTGCCGGATCAGCTTGTTGGTGTTCTCGTTGGTGCCCCGCTGCCATGGGCTGCGCGGTGCGGCGAAGAAAACATCGACTCCGGTGGCCTCGGTGAGCAGCCGGTGGCCGGCGAGTTCCATGCCGCGGTCCCAGGTCAGAGTGCTGAGCTGGCGGGGATCCATCAGCGAGAACGCCTGCTGCAGGGCCGGGATGACAGTTGCGGTGTGGCGGCTGGGCAGCGCGACCATGGTCAGGTAGCGCGACTTGCGGTCGACCAGCGTCGCGACCTGGCTGTTCTTGGCTCCGACGATGAGATCTCCTTCGAGGTGGCCAAGCTCGGTCCGTGCGTCAGCCGCAGCAGGCCGTTCCTCGATCGGCCGTGCGCCAACGATCTGGGAACGCCACTGGCCCTTGACCGTGTTCTTCTTGTTCTTGCGGATGGGACGTCCCGTGCGCAGCTTCGCGCACAGCTCACGCGGGATCACCTTCCACCGGGTCGTGTAGATCGCGCGGTAGATGCTCTCGTGGCTGATCCGCATGAGCTGGTTGTCGGGGTGCACCAGCCGCAGATGTCCCACGATCTGCTCCGGAGACCACTCGGTCTCCAGCAGCTCGATCACCAGCTGACGCAGCACCAGGTTGTCCTGCAAGGCGGACGGTTTCGGGCGACGCGCCTGCTCCTGAGCGCGTTGCTCAGCGGCGAACGCACGGTATTTCAGCCGGCCGCCGTTGCGGGCGACCTCACGGCTCACGGTGGACGGCGCACGGCCGATGGACACGGCGATCGAACGCATGGAGGCGCCAGCCTCGAGACCGCGAGAGATCGATTCCCGGTCTCCAGGGGTCAACCCATCCGCCCGACGCACCCGCTCGGCCGGCGCGATGCCGCCGTGGTGCTTCAATACCGTGAAGACCGATCCTGGCGGCTTGCCGAGTGCTCGAGAGATCACGCTGATGGACTCACCGGCACGCCAGCGCCGCCACAAGTCTTCTTTCATCGCGTCCGACATTCCCGGCCGACCCATCCGAGCCACGATCCACCCATCCACCAGCAGCGTTGCGTTGATCGTTTGAATCTAAGGAGGCGGCTTTCAGGATCTCGTTGGCCCGCTTCAGCTCGGCGTTCTCCCGCCGCAGCCGGCGCAGCCCCTCCAGCTCGGAGGTCGTGGGCCGGTCGTCGCGCTGGCCTCGGTCGGCTTCGTCCTGGCGGATCCAGTTCCGCAACGCCTCGTGATGCACCCCGAGTTGCCGCGCCAGTTGGCGGATCACGGGCTTCGAATCCGACTCCCGATACAAACGCACCGCACGTTCACGCAGCTCATCGGGGTACTTCTTCGGTGCTGCCACGGATGACGCCCTTCAGCTCCATCAGAGCATGATCGAAAGCCTCCGAGCTACCGGGGGAACCTCACGTCGTGGGCCTGTTCGACGTCATGCGAGCGCCAGGTGCGTCGTACACGTGGCATTCAACTGGGTCGTCAAGTACTTCTTCAACGACCGGCGACTTCGCGATCGACCTGGAAGGTCGAGGTCTGCTGAGCATTTCAGCACACGATTTGCGATGGCCTAACTTGACGATCCGCTGAGGGCATCCGATCATCGGTCGGGTGGCCTCTTCCCCGTACACGCTTGAGGGTGCACGCGAGATCCTGTCCGGACCAGACGGCAAGTGGCTCAAAGCGTTGGACGCGCTGCTTGGCACCGGCATCCTGGCCACCGGTCCCTTCGGGCTGGCAGCCTGGGGCTGGGTTGATCAGAAGAACGAGCTGATCAAGCTCCTAGGTGAGGTCACCGCGGCCGGGCGCGAGCGCCTTAGCGGCAAACGCACTCCCGAACGCTACGACGTGCTCGCGGCGACCCACACGGCCCTGACGTACGGAGCGTTCTTCGCGGCGTTTCGTGAGATGGTAGGGCCGGTTTGCGATGAAATCGGACTCACCGAAGACGACAAGCGACGCCTCATCGACGGTGCGCAGCCGGAACTCGCGCAGGACGGTCTGCGGCGCGGCCTTGTGAGCACCCCAATTGGGCTGCCATGGGCCGGCTGCGGATTCCGAGCCAACCGCGACGAGGTGGTGCAGCCGTTCTACCAGACCTTGACCTTGCGCTGCGTTGGCTTCCTGCAGAACTTCGAGGTTTGGCGTCGGATTGATTCAGTGCGAGCCACTGACCCACTGGTGCAGGACATCGTTGGCCGAGCGGTACGCCGTTACGAGGTGGAGTACAAGTTGCTCGCCGCTGAGGTGCCCGAGTTCGGGATCTGGGCGGCGCTGGGCGAGAGCCACGTGACTCAGGACGCGGTCCAGCGTGCTGGTGAGTCGTTGAGTCGCCTCGAGGAACTGATGATGTCGCTCTCCGGGCAGGCCGAGCGCGTCCGGAACCGGATCCGGGAAGTCAACGCTGCCGTCAACCGAGCCATGCTCGCCGAGCCGTTGGTAGCCACCGACTCCTCCGACGATTTAGCAGAGCTTCAGATCCCGATCGTGCGGGACGGCTACCTCACGCCGACGTTCCGGTGGAAGGTCATGGATGAGGAGTCCCGACCGGCAGACGACAACTGGTGGGCGCGCGCGGAGCAGGGGAGTGATCTGGACACCTTCCTGGCGGCGTACTTCTCGTCCCCACAAAGCCACGACCGGCCACTCGTGGTCTTGGGCCTACCCGGGGCCGGAAAGAGCATGTTCACAAAGGTATGTGCAGCGCGTTTGTCCGGATGTGAAGCGTATGCGGTCGCGCGGGTGCCGCTGCGCCAGGTGTCGGACCCGACCGCTCCCATCCATCAGCAGGTCTCGGGCGTCCTCGACAAGGCGACCAACGGGCGCGTCTCATGGACCGAGCTGAGCGAGGCCGCTGCGGACGCAACGCGAGTGCTGCTGATCGATGGCTTGGACGAGTTCATGCAGGCCTCGGGACATGCCGAGTCGAACTATCTGCACAACGTCGCCGAGTTCCAGCGCGTCGAGCGGATTGCAGGCCATCCTGTATCGGTCGTCGTCACTTCACGGACCCTGGTCGCCGACCTCGCCCGGATCCCTACCGGTTCCCTAATCGTTAAACTAGACAACTTCAGCCCCGAGCAGGTGCGGACCTGCCTCGATATCTGGAGCCAAACCAATCTAGGACGACAGTCGTGCATCCCGTCGGCAGACACGATCCTGTCTTATGGCGAGATCGCTCAACAGCCGTTGTTGCTGCTGCTGCTGATTCTATACGGTGCCACCAACCCCCTCCCCCGCGTGGAGGAGGAATCAACACCAGCGCAAATCTACGGCGATATCCTTCTTCGGTTCATCAAGCGCGAGTTGTTAAAGTCGCCGGATGTCGACCCTGCGGATCTGCGCGAGGAACAGACGCAGGCCGAACTCTGGCGCTTGGGAATAGCCGCTTTCGGCATGTTCAACCGCGGTCGGCATTACATCGAGGAACACCTTCTTCTAGCGGACCTCGAAGCGCTTGACCAGGCAACGCATCAGCGGCGGGTGCAGCGGCGGGGAACGGCACTCACGGCGGCGAGACAGTTACTGGGCAAGTTCTTCTTCATGCACTCCGCAGAGGCGGACGAGGGTCTCGAAGGCCGAAGCTACGAGTTTCTGCATGCCACCTTCAGCGAATACCTAATCGCCAGTCTGACTCTGAACGAGCTAGTCGATCTCTGGAGATCGAGGAATCGGCCGTCGTCGCAGAATTGGGACGACGACCGTCTCTACGCGCTGTTGTCGCACCAGTTGATCAGCATCGGCGGTGCGGCAATTCTGCCGTTCGTCGCGCAATTACATGAGGCCCTACCCGAGCCGATTGGTCAGGGTGTTCGGCAGATCCTTCGGATCCTTCTGGCGCAGTCTGAAGGCAGGTGGGACAGCGGGCGATTCGCCGCATACTCTCCTTCGGAGGAGTCGTCGCTTCAGCGTTTCGCCACCTACACGGCGAATCTCGTAATGTTGCTGCTCCAGGTTGAGACAGGACCCGTAAAACTGGACTCCATCGCGCCGACTGAGAAAGACCCGACAGGCTGGTGGGCCAAGATGACCCAGGTATGGCAAGCATGCGTACCAGATTTCGACCTCACCGAAATCCAGCCCTTGTTTGAAGAAATCGCTGTCACGCGATCTGAAGGAGAGTTTCATCAGCCATCAGTGCACGCCCTTTGGCTGACGTTCGACCGGGCCCATGCAATGTTTCTCAATGCCGGACTCGGAGTTTTCGGGGAGAATTATGTCATTGACAGCAAGGACCCCGAAGTGGCATTCGCGGGGTACGCGGCACGTGCGTTCACGGATCCGGACAGCGCCTCGGCCGTTTCCGCCACCGCGATTGAAATCGTTCGGAGCCTACAGAACTCCAATACCCACCTTTTCGCGCCCTCCCTTCTGGCGGCATATGTCGCACGCAATCCAGAACGCTTTGCCGCAACCGATGTCCGATTATTGATGGACGCTGCAGGGGATAGCGAGCACCGCCCCGTCGACACATGGCCGTATTCGCTTCTGGTGGGACAGTACCCCCATCTGACGAGCGACAGAGAGCTCCATAACCACCTGATGAACAGCCATGCCGCTCGCACATGCGTCGCCCCACTATTGGCCGGCATGCTAATCTGGGATGATAATCGCATTCAGGTACGTAGAATCTTCGACAGCCTTCCCCGGGATCTTCGCCTCAGAATCGAAGAGTGCGGCGCGGCGCTTGCCCCGCTCCGCCAGTCGGTGGATGGGCGAAGACTCGTGCTGGTGGCAGCCGAGCTCCTTCTCCCCCTGCTGAAAGACGCCGACCTCGTCTCGATCTGGAAGGAGATGGGAATGCCGCTCAAATTTTTCCGCCGCCGCATTCCAGCAGACGACGCAGAGTGAGCAGTAGGATCGGCCCACCGAATGCGATTGGGCGAATTGGACACGCAATGCCGGAAACACAAAGAGGGCTCTAACGGCAAGGTTGAGTGGCTTCAATTCGACTTGCCAGGAGGGCACGGTGTTCCGGCCGTCGATGTTCCTCACCCTCACCCTCGGCTCCTACTGGCGGGTGCACTCCGACGGCACGCCAGTCGACCCGGACAGCTACGACTACCGGCGCGCTGCCTGGGACGCGGTGCACTTCCCTCGGCTGCTCGACCGGTTCTGGCAGAACCTTCGCCGGGCGGTCGGCTGGAACGTCCAATACGCGGGCGCCGTCGAACCGCAACGGCGGTTAGTACTCCAACGTCATTTGGCCTGTCTGTGCTGGTAGTGGGCTCGTCGGGCTCGGGCTTGGGATGTTCGTCGCCAGATCGACCAGTGCAGGGTGTGCGTGGGTGGGAGCGTCAGGGCGAGGACGAAGGCGTTGAGGAGTCGGCGGATTTCGGCGACGGTCAGCGCGATGATCTCCGGGTCGGTGTCGGGCTGCTGGGCGGCGAGGATGGTCAGGACGGCCAGGGCGAGCATGGCCAGGGTGACGTGGCGGTGCCAGCTGGTCCAGCCGCGGACCTGGTAGTGGTCCAGGCCGACCTGGCCTTTGCCGGTCTGGAATAGCTCCTCGATGCTCCAACGGGAACCGGCGACGGTCACGAGGGTGTGCAGCGGCACTGGGCGGGGCGACCAGCACAGGTAGAAGGCCAGCTCGCCGGTGGTGCGGTTGCGGCGGATGAGCAGCCACCGATGCTCACCGGGGCTGGTGGCGGTGGTGATCCATGCCCACAGGTAGTCGCGGGGTCCTTTCGCTCCCGGGCCGCAGCTGTGCTGCTGCCACTCCCGGCTTGGGATCCGGTCGGCGAGGTCGTCGACGCGGACCAGGGTGCGACCGTCGTTGACGTGCACACGTCGGTCGCAGCCGACGGCCAGGACGTAGCCGATCCCGCGGTGTTCGAGGTCAGCGCGCAGGCCGGGATCGGCGCCGTAGACCTCGTCGCCGGTCACCCACCCAAACGGGACTCCGGCATCCAGCGCGGCGGCGATCATCTGCCGGGCGAGGGCAGGCTTCGTGGCGAACCCGACCTGGTCGGGGACGCCGGCGGCGAGGCGGTTGGGCTGCTGACACCAGGTCGTCTCGGGTAGGTAGAGCCGACGGTCGATCATCGCCCGCCCCTCGGGCGACACGTAGGCCAGGAACACCCCGACCTAGCTGTTCTCAACACGTCCGGCGGTGCCGGTGTACTGCCGCTGGACCCCGACCGAGGATAAGCCCTTCTTCAGGTAGCCGGTCTCGTCGCAGACCAGCACCGCGTCGGGGTGCCCGAGCTGTTCGATCAGCCAGGCCCGAACGTCGTCGCGGACGCCATCGGCGTCCCACACCGCCGTGCGCAGCAGCCGCTGCATCGCCGTGGATCTTCGTGTCCCGCCCGTTCCGCAAGCGACCAGCAGGTCTTGCGTTCCACGCCCGACAGCAGCCCTTCCACGAACTGCCCGGCGGTCCGACGGGGCTCCGCCCGCACGAACCGGTCAGCGACACGCGTCACCGCCTCGTCCAGGATGACCCGCCATCCGGCGGGGTCTACGCTGTAGCACGCGGCCACCGCACGATCTTCGGTTGTCCTCACAAACCATCGATGATCAACGCGGTGGCCGTCTTCATGCCCGTGCCACGCACAACGCCGAAGCCAAGTGACGTTGGAGTATTAGCCTCGCCTGCCGGATGCCTCGGCCACCATGGCTTGCTCGGGAGCTAGTGGAACTGGCTCATCTGGCGAACCGCCCGTTCCAGCTGCTCCACCAGGTGCGGCAAGGTCTCAGCGGCTTGAGCAGCAGCACGGGCACTGCGCTCGAAGCTGCCTGCCTCGAAAATCTCGGCAGCATACGCGGCAGCGCGAGCGCTGCGATCGAAGGTGTCCGTGCCAAGCACTTCGGCCGCGTAGGCAAGAGATCGTGCGGTCTGGCCGCTCATACCGTCCCCAGCCGCCGACATGGTCGCGATGATGCCTTTCAGCTCCGTGACGGTTTCGGAGCTTGCTACGCCGGTTTCCTCCAACCGCTTGGTGACGGCCTCAAGCCGCTCCAACGGAGGTTCGGCGAGTTCCGTCAGCACCTTGCCGAGCGTTTCGGCATCGGGCACACGCAACCTGGCGAGCACCGCGCCCGCTTCGCCCTCGTGGCGAGTCTTCCAGGACTTCAGCACCTCGGGCGTGTACCGGCTTTCGTCACCGTCTACCTCCTCGTGATGCGCAAGGCAGAGCAGAAGCAGGTTGGCAAACGAGTCGCGTTTCTCCGCTGGCATGTCTCCCTGGAAACGGGCGGCCTTCGGCTTCACGCCGTAGATGTGGGCCACCTGCGAGTTCTTCTGATAAACACCCGGCCGCACCTCCAGCACTACTGGCATGGGGCAGTTCGGGGCGTAGCACTGGCCGTTGCTGACAGTCCAGAGAGCGGCCAGCATCGCCGGAGGGAGGTTCTTTCGCTCGCCAGCGCCCTCAGCGCGAAGCTTGGGTGTCGTCGTCACTACGACACGATGTCACCGACGTGCGACAGTAAGCTACGACCTCAGGCGGGAGCGGAGTGTCCAGCAGCCGACACTCTTATCCTAGGACGCTCTGCAGGTTGTGCTTCTCCTCAACGGTGCAGTCCGGATGGGGCGGCAGGGCGGGTCTTTGACCATTCGCCGTAACGGACCCGGTAACGGCGATGGCCTGCCGGGGGAGGAGTGACCAACATGGAATGGCATTAGGGCGTGATGCATGATGCTGTTCTGTCCGGCTTTGCGGATGTATCGAGTTGTTCTGGCATGGCGTGACAGAATCGTTGTGAAACTGGGGGTCAAGGGGTCGTCGGTTCGAATCCGGCCGTCCCGACCGGTTGACCTGGGGAGATGAAGATCTTCTCCGGTAACGGCGGTAACATCCGGTAACGGATGATCTTTGTTGGCGGTAACGGCACGGACCGTCGGCCGCCAGGCTCCTGGCTGTAGAACACTCTGACCTGCCGCTTCATCCGCATCCCGGATGAAGCGGCATTGTGGTCTCTTGATTCCGCGTCAAGCGCTGTAGATGCTGCGTCGCTACGTCGAGCGGTTCGACGGGCCCGCGGGTGGGGACAAGCGAGGTTCCCCGGTCTCTCAAACATCCCGGGTCGGTTCAGATCGACTCGAGGGCCTGTTGGACAAGCCGCGATGGGTGGCCGGGATGTGCAATCCACGGCCACCCGAGGTGCGTCCCTGACGGGAGGGTGGCTACGCGAGCGCGTGAAGGTGTCGCCAGCTTCGGGCCACCACCGGTTCTGGCGTCCACCGCCCATCGACGTCGCTCTGATCGATTACGTCGAGGAGCTGCAGGATCCGGGCGGTGCGTTCCGGGTCGGATCCCGTCACCGCGCACAGTTCGACCAGTTCCTCGGACGTGACGGGGCCGGCATAGTCGATCAGGCCCTGGAACGCATCGCCCGCGTCGGAGTCGGTTCGCAGTCCCGTCGCTTCGACGAAATCGGCGGCCCCTTCGACAGCTGACAGGTATGCGGTGACCTGGGCGCACACCTTGCGGGTGCTGGTGTGCTCACGGGCTTTGTCGGCGGCCAGGTCCAGCAGCAACGGCCAGCCGCCGGTTGCGGCCATGAGTTCAGCCTGGCTGGTCGCGTCGGTGAACGCCTTCATGAGTTCGTTGTCCGACAGCCACCCTCGCAGGCCGATGTCGGTGGCCCTGCGTAGGGTGATCATGTCGTCGTTGCTTACGGCGAAGCTGGGGCCGGTCAACACGTCGAGAACACCGGGGGCGTTGACGTCGACGAGAACTGCCACTGTGCGGGTCGCGCCAGCGGTGGGCTGGATCTGCATCGCTTTGACGACGGTGTCGACGAGGGTGTCGGATTTCGCGGTGAGCAGTTGACTCAGGACGACGTGGTGCCGGCCTCCGGCCTCACCGCTGCGCAGCGCCTTCCCGTACGTCTGAGGGCTGGTCGTCACCGACAGGTCGAACCGCGCACCGAATCCTCTTCGGGAGTGCTCCAGCAGGTCACGCACCCGGTTGACACCGGTGGCGTGGGTGCCGGCGATCACCCGTACGGCGCTGCCGGAGGTCCGGCTGACGATTCGAGACAGCTGCTGCTCGGTGCACGGGGAGATGAGCCCGTCATCCAGGTGACCGCGTGCCTCTTCGGTGGACAGCTTCGTTACCGTGGTCCGCCACTGCGAGCTGCAGAGCTCTTCCCAGATCTCGTTGGTCGAGCCGAGTAGCCGCAGCACGTTCGTTGAACGCAGCCGCCACCGGGTGCCGGCGGTGACGGCCAGGACGCCGAGGTCGCGCATCTCGTCCAGCAGGGACCGGAACTCGCCGGGGCCCTGTCCGGCGAACCCGGCCGGCCACCAGCCCTGGCACTCCTCACGCAGCTGCGAGGTCGTCATGGTGTAGTCGGCGCCGTGCTCGAGCGCGGCGTACGCGACGACCAAGGCGATGAGTTTGTACCGCGAGTCCAGGTCGAGGGTGAGGCGGACGGTCTGCCGGACCCGCTGCTGCAGGGACTCGGAGCCGAGGACGTGGTCGAGCAACTGCTCGTCAATGGAGTAGTAGGGGCCGTTGCGGCGTCGTGCCAGCGCTGACGAGACGAGGGCCTTGCCGACCAGTTGCAGCAGCTTCGGTTGGTAGTTGCAGTAGGCGAGGATCCGGTGGATCAGCTCGTCGGACTCGAACCGGATCCCGAGGGCTTCCATGGGAGTGAACAGCAGCTGGTACGCCGGTTCCGGGCTGAGCGGGCCGATCGCGATCTGCTCGCCGAGGTGGGCGCCGGCCAGCGGCTGGTTCGGCAGGTGAGCGAACCGTTGCACCTGGTGGAGGCCGGCGAACACCGGCTTGCACCGGCGGCCGGTCTCGTCGCGCAGGTTACGCAGGTGCGTGACGTGCTCGAAACCGAGTTCGGCGTCAGCGTCGAAGAATCCGTCGCATTCGTCGATGAGCAGCAGCATCCGCCGGGTCGGGTTCTCACCCAGCCAGGCGGCGATCGCGGTGGTGACGTTCTTGATCGGGTCGCGAGTTTTACGCGGCGGGACGATCTTGAGTTCGGTCAGCTTCTCGGACAGTTTGTCCCACAGCGTCAGCGGGTTGACCTTGGTGCCGATGACGTTGTGCAGAGTCACGTAGATCGGCTGGTGCTCCGGAACTCGGGCGAACGCGCGAGCGGCGTCCTGCAACAGCGCCGTCTTGCCGAGCTGCCGGCCGCCGTAGAGCAGGTTCGCGCCGTTCGGGTCGATGATGTCGCTGCGTTCGGAACGGCGGCCGAAGAACATCTCCGACGGCAGTGCCGCCAGCCCGTCCGGGGCGTACGGGTTGGTCGCCGCGAACGGCAGCAGGGTCCGTGCGGTGGCCATGAACTGGCCGCTGCCGTGCATCGCCAGGTGCAGCATGGCGATGTCGTCGATGACGATGACCGGCTTTTCTCCCCGCTGCGCGCACATCAGTGCCAACTCGGTGCGCTGGTCGGCGGTCATCGCGGCGAACAGCAGCACGATGACCGGGTGGTCGGTGCCGGGGTCCTGGGTGATCCAGCCGAACATAGCTCGCACGTCTGGCTCTCCCCAGCAGAGCATGATGCGCTGACGTTCCCCGGCGGACGGGCTGAACTGCGGCACGCCGGGTGTCTCTCCGATGCGGCGTACCCCGGTCAGGTCCCACCAGGCGCGGCGGGAGCTGGCCGTCAGTTCTCGCAGCGGCTGCATGCTGGCGAACTCGATACCGGCCAGCCGTAGTGCTGCCATCAGGGTGCTCTTCTGCACGTTGTTGTGCCGGATGTCGCGCATGTCCAGCCACATCTGCAGCGTGTCTGCGGTGGCCCGCTGCGCGGCGGACAGGCTGTTCACTCCCAGGGACGGGTGCGGATTGCCGTGGCGGACCGCGAGGACCATGCTGGCGGTGATACCGCTGGCCGCCTGGGTGGTGAGTTGCAGGAACCGGTGCAGGTCGTTGGACGGCTCGGCTGTCGGCGGTGCCTCCCCGTGAACTGCGGCGAGCAGGTACTCCTCGGCGGTGGCCAGGTCGCCGGCGTCGATGCGGGCGTAGATCGAGGTCAGCCGGCTCTGCCGGTCGGGGCTGGCCGGGACTTCGTTGTCGGCTCGTTTCCGCAGGGCCTCCTGTGCCTCGTGCAGGTGTTGCGGTAGTCGTGATTGGACGTCGAGCAGCCGGCTGCGGAATTCGCTGAGGTTGTGGTTCTGCGGCGGGCCGCTGATTCGGCTGAGGTTGGCGGCGGCCAGGACGCTGTTGATGGCGGTGCTCGCGTTCTCGTCGAGCTGGCCAAGCCGGCTGGCGCGGGCCACGTCGCTGGACACGTCGCGGTGCAGGGTCGTCAGTTCGTCGAAGGTCTGCGTGGCCGCAGTCGCGAGGCGATCATGCATGTTCCGGGTCTGGGCCGGGTCGGTGACCGCGTCGATGATTAGAGCGGCCGTGACGTAGTCCTCACCGGCCAGCCGCTGCGTGAATCCGTTCTCCCAGCTCGTGTCGAGCGCGGTGTGGATGTCGTCGATGGTGACCGTGCGGGCGGGCACGCCGTCGGCGGTGAACGGCAGTGCCGCGCAGCGCAGCAGGTCCTGGTGAAGGACCAGGTCAGGGTCCCGGTCGGGACCGGTCGGCTTGTGACCGTCGAGCATGCCGACGCTGCTTCGCATGCTCGTCAGGCACGCCTGTGCGGCCTCGGCCTGTAGCATCCACGGCGTTTCTGCGGCTGCCGCAATCAGGTTCTGCAGTTCGTGTTCGGCTGCTGGCCATTGTGCCAGGACGTCGAGGCGCAGCTTGGCCAGGTCGGCGGGCACGGGACCGTGAGCGGCGGCCTGGTTCGCGCGGACCGCATCGACCCAGGCGCGGACGACCGTCACTGAACGGTCTGCCATCTCCTTGAGCTTGCGCCGCTGCTGGCCCTGCAATGGGCGGCTGCTACCGGAGCGCAGCTGGGCGTCTTCTCGGTTGAGCAGGTCGTCGAGGTACTGCCGCTTGGCGAACAGACGCAGCTGCTCGGCGACCGTCTCGATCTCTGAACGGTGGTCGGCGGCGGCAATCGCGAGGATCCGCCCGATGACGCCGTTCGGCGCCCACCACATTTCGACGATCTGGCTGGCCCGGACGAAGTCCAGGCTGCGGGGCCGGTTGATGTCGGATTGGGCGGCCTCGACGGTCATGGCGATGTCGTTGTCGGCACCGGCGATAGGTGCGAGAGCGGCAAGCACGTCAGGGCTGTACAGGCGGCGTTTCGCCGTCGCGGTCCCGATCGTGTCGGTGATCGCGGCCAAGGCCGGAAGCTGGCGCAGGGACTCGGCGATCGTCTGGGCGCTTCGACCGGCTCCGGCGTCGGCGGTGACCAGGCAGGCGCGGACGGTCCCGGCCAGCAGCAGGATCTGTACGGCGGTGTCGGCGGACGCCGGGCTGCCCTGTTCGGCTTCCAGCGCGGTGCGCAGTGCGCCGGCGGTCGGGGAGGTCTCGCTGCGGACGGCGTCGGCGAGGGCCAGGATGCGCAGCGCGTCGGCGCGTCGGCGGTCGCCGCAGGCCGCGGCGGCGTGGTACGCCAAGCTCAGCCGGCCGGCGCCGAGCAGCTGCCGGACGAGGTCGCGTCCTGCAGCATTGTCGGCGGACGTGTCCTGCTCGACAGGTTCGTCCTCGACGGAGGATGTGCCCGCCGCGGTGGGCTTGTACCCAATGACGGGAGTGCCCTCGGTGGCGGGGATGTCAGTGGTGGACGGCATTGGTGTGGCCGCGGCGGCCCGCAGCGTCGGCTGCTGTGGCGTGTCGGGGATGGCCACCGGAGCCGGCGCGGCGGTGGTGACCGGTTCCTGTACGGCCGCGGGGTCTTCGGTAGCCGCTGCCGGTTTGGAGGTGCGCTCGTCCTCGGCTGCGGGGTCCGCAGCAGAGACGGTGCTGTCAGTTATCTGCAGCTGGCCGCCGACAGCAGGCAGCCGGAGGGAGGCGATGTTGTCCGGCAGGTGCTGCTCGACGCTGGCGAGGGCGGCGGGCAGCGCCTGCATATCCTTGGCGGCGGCCGCGCCGATCAGATCCAGCAGTGCCAGCAGCCCGGTGGCGTGATCATGCTGCTGCGGCCCCCATACCGGCGTCTGCTGCAGTTCGGAGGCCAGCGTGACGGCCGAGGCGATCCGGTCACGTTCGCTGTCCGGGCCGGTAAGCTGGGCGATGCTGGCGATTCTTGCCCGCTGACCGTGGAGTTCGCCGATGGCTGACAGCGCAGTGAGCAGGTACTCGACGGTCGTCTCAGTGGGTATGGCCTGGTCCGGTCCGCCGAGCAGGTCACGCAGCTGGTCGGCGGCGTCGATGAACGCGGCAACCGGGTCCAGGTACCGCCGGTGCGGGATCCCGCCGCGGTGAAGGACTTCCGTGAGTGCCGTCGCGGCCTGTTGGGCCTGCGCCTGAAGGTTCAGCAAATCCGCTGCTGCGGCGGCTGGGTCGTGTCCGTTGCCGACTGTGCCGGTGCCGGGTACGCAGACGGGGTTGCCGGTTTCACTGGACACGGTGGCGGGCCCTTCGGCGGTCGGTTCCCTGTCCGGCAGGGGCGGCGCTGTTACGCCGGGTTCGGCGTCACCGTCGCTCTGGTCGTCGACGGCGTCTTCACCGCTTTCCTCGTCATCGTGCAGCTCGTCGACGTCGTGTGGCTCGTCGTCGGGGGCCGGCTGGGCGTGAGCGGCAGCGACCTGCGCCCACACGTTCTCCAGACGGCGGCACGCCGCGGCGATGTTGTCCACGGCCGGCCGCGGCCAGTCCGAGTGGCCTACTGCGGAATCCAAGCCGATCCGCAGCGCAGCCGTCATGCCCCAGGACGTCGGGCCGTGGCAGATCAGAGCCAGCCGCACGGAGTTGATCTGGCTAGGGTCGCCGGTCAGAGTGTCCCGCAGCGCGTTCTCGCGCTGCTGCTCGTCTCCGCCGGCCTTGTGCCACTCGGCGTCGAGACGGTCGGCGACGCGGTGGGTGAGGAAGCGGGCTGCCTTGTCGCGCTTGAGTTTCGGCCATTGCCGAAGCTTTCCCAGTCCCATGCGGGCCGCTGTGGCGGTGGGCCGCCGCGCGGGCGGAACTCCCAGGTCGGTCAGGAAATCGGTCCGGCCGGGTGGAGGCACTTGCCAGACCAGGCTGGCGAACTGCTCGCCGCTGAGGCATCCGAGCGCGGCCCCGATTGGGTCGCCGAGCTCGTCGAGCTCGCCGATTAGTTCTGCGATCGCCTCATCGCGGGCCCCAGCCAGTTCCGGGCTGACGTGGGTGCAATGGTGGGCACAGGTACGCGGGTGCCGGCGCCGGCGGCGTCGTGACGGTGAAGCCATCGCGGAGGGTCTCACTTTCCATGGTTCTTTGCTCGGGTGAGCGGTGGTGCAGGGGTCAGGCAGGGTGGTGATGCGGGTTAACCGCGAGGTGCAGCAGACCGGCGGACTCGCCGGAGCCGCGGAGCTGGCCGCGGACGAACGTGTAACCGGCCGGCAGGGTGGTGTCAGCGTCCGGGCCGTACACCTTCAGGACCCACTCGGCGTAGGCGTTGCGGGCGGCGTCGCTGGCCTGGTGACCCGTCGGCAACAGCCGCAGGAACGGGGGCACCCAGTGCTCGCGGATCCGGCCGGCGAGGATGTCGGCTCGGGCGGTGTGCTGGTGAGCGCCGCGCCGGGCGTTGTCGTCGGGCCACCATACGAACACGTCGGGTCCGCCGCTTGCGGGCTGGTCAGGGCTGCCGGTGCCGGGTTCCTTGGTCAGCTTGCCGGCGTCGACGAGCCGGTCGCAGGTGTAGATGACCTCCCACATCAGCGGTGGAGCGACCAGGTCGGGCCCGAATAGCGCGGCGAGCAGCTGCGGCCCGGTGAGCCGGCGGGCCCCGAACGCGCCGAGCGTGCCGTGGCGCCGCAGCGCGGCGATGATCAGCCCTCGCAGCTGGAGAACCCCGCGGTACCGTTCCGGCGTTCCGGCCGGGAGCGGCGTCTGGTGCTCCGGCGGGGCGGCCGGTTCGGCTGGTGGCTGCTCGGCACCGATCGCTGCGGCGAGTATGGCGGCGTTGGCGTCCCACCGGTATTGGTCGCCGTACGGCAGGGGATGGTCGAGCAGGGTGGTGGTGGCGCTGAACCGGGTGGCGTTACGGGCGATCGCCACGGTGACCTTGATGCCGGGGTAGAAACTCCACGGCCAGCTGATACCGGTCAGGACGGTGCCGTCACGGCTGATCTGCTGGATCTGTTCGATGTCTTGGAGGGGTTCACCGTCGTGGTGCAGTTGCATGATCAGTGGCCCGTCGGCGAGGACGTCCGCCCCCTGCCCAGCTAGAGGCAGTTCGCCTGCGTCCCAGTGACTCTCGCGTAGCGCAATGGTGTACACCACCAGGCTGTCGCGGACGACGACGAGACCGGACAGGTCCTCGCCCTGCTCCTCGGCCGAGGCGTCCGCCTCACCCGGCGTGTCTTGCTCGGCAGCGACGTCCTCCTCGCTGGCGGGAACACCGTGTGCGGCCGGCGGGTCCGACGGTGCGGGCTGTCGACCGCCGGAGGAGGGCCCAGATCCGGGCTGGGCCGGTTCGGGACCGTCCGGGACACCGGGCTGATGGCCGAGGCCGAGCGGGGTACGCGGATCGGTGGCCAGCACCGCCGACGGCACCGGTTCCCGCGCCGAGCGCCACAGGCCACCGGCCTGCCAGACATCGTCGACGCGCAGGTGCACACCGCCGGGCAGGAGACCGTCGGTTGCCGCCGCAGCCAGGTCCGCCGCGACCAGGTTCGTGTGCACGACCACGTCGGCGGCGCCAGCGAGCTCGAGCGGGTCTGCATCGGCTCTGGCGGCATTAATGCGGGAAGCCAGCAGCGGCCACACGCCGGTGTAGCGCGGCTGCGGGCCAGCGCGTCGAAGGGTCGCGATGACGTCGTCGACGTCTGCGGCGCCCAAGCCCGGCCAGCCATCACGGCGGCGCCGTTCGAACCGGTCCTGGTTGATGGTGTACCCGTGCCAGCGGCGCAGCCCACCGGCAGCGTCGAGCAGACGGTCGATGGTGTCAAGCGCCTGGTGTAAGGCGGCGGTGAGGACCTGCTCATCGCCAGGGTCGGTGAGCAGACCTCCGAGCGGTCCGCCGAGCAGCAACGGCCGACCTGGGCCGAGCAGGTGGGCGGCGTACAGGGCCACGTCGTCGCGGCCGCCGGTCCCAACCGGATAGTGCACCGGTCCGGTCAGGTGGCCGCGGGCGTCGAGCACCAATCCGCGGCGGCGCAGCCGGTCCAGCTCGATGTATTCGGCGGTGGTGAGTGGGGCCCCGAACGCCTCGACGTCCAGGATGATCCGTTCGACGCCCGTACGGGCGCCGCCGGGTTCTTCCTGCCCAGGTGGGCCACCGGACAGCGACGCGGGTGCCCATCCGTCGTCATCGACGGCGGGGTCAGCGCCGTAGCGGGCGACGACCTCGGCCAGCAGCGACCGGCGTCCCCCGCGGTCGATGTGAAGGAACGTGCCGACTGGCAGCACGGGCCGCTGCTGCTGTTCCGCGCAGACTTGGACAAACAAATCCGGGGCGAGGACCTCGGCGCGGTAGCCGTGGGTGTCGAGATCGAAGCCGAAATGCAGTGCGTTAAACGCGGTGCAGGTGTGCAGCGGCGCCCGCCGGACCTCGGCGACCCGGGTGAGGAAGCCGATGATCTGGTCCCATAGCCGGCCAGGGACGGCACCGGGACCATGCAGCAGTTCTGGCACGAACAGCGGCTCGTCATGGAACGGGCGCCACACTGTGGTGCCGACCGTGGTCATCGGGCCCCCCTCCCGGCCGCCTGGGCGCGGGCGGCGTCACGTTCGGTGTACCGGCGCAGCCGCCACACCCGGCCGTCACCGGCGATCTCGCCGCAGCCGACCAGGTCGGTGACGGCTTCCTGCACGTGGCTGGCCTGTATCCCGGGGTCGACGCCACGCAGCCGGTGGTACAGCAGCCGCGGCCACAGCGGCCGGCGCCGGCCATCGGCGGCGAGATACGTCTCGTCGCCGTGGAGAACTCGGTGGATCATGCCGACGGTCAAGCCGCGGTAGTTGTCCCACAGCAGCGACCGCACGTACCGCTGGACCGCTTCCCGGTACGGTGCCGCGTCCCGGCGCGCGGCGGGCCGCGGCCGGGGCGTGTTCAACGCGTCGAGCAATGCCGGTGTCGGCGCCGGATCGTCGCTGGTCGACCAGCAGGTGGAGCAGCGGCAGGCCGCGGTGGAGCAGACACCATCGGGCAGCACCACCGCACCGGTCAGGGAGAAGTAGCCGGCGAATCCCGTGTTGGCGCACACACCGGCGTCGTACCAGGCCCGCAGCTCCCGCAGGTCGTCGGTGAGGCGGGCACGGTGACCGGTCATCCGGTGCAGGTAGTCGGCCGGCAGCGTGCCGCTGCCCCGCGCCCCGACCGCGATCAGGGTCCGGTTGTTCCCGGCCTGGGACACGTCGACGACGCCGAGGTCGTGCAGCGTAGCCAGGACGGCCCATGTCTGGGCCGGGTCGTCAGCGACGAGCCGGTACCCCCGAACCTGCTCGGTCAGGGCAGCGTGGACGTCGGACATCCGGTGCCGGCCCGGCGCCGCGCCCGCTAGTGCAGCCACTGCGACGGCAGCGGCGGTGAGGGTGTGGTCGTCGCAGCGGGCCGGATCGTCGAGCGGGGTGATCGTCACCGTCGCGGGAAAGTCTCCGTTGTCGTCGACTGCCCCGGTTTCGGCGAGGACCGCGAGGGCTCGCACGACCGCCGCCCGGTACTGCGACACCGTACCTGGCCGGCGGGCGTCGTCACGAGTCAGCCTGCTGGCGGCCAGGTCGGAGGCTATGCATCCGTCGGCGACCCGGTCGGGGTCCAGGACGCCGCCGGTACGGGCCGCAGTCAGCACCGCCTGCCCGACGGTGCGCAAGGTTGCCGCCGGCAGCCCTTGCGCGGCCATCCACGCGACGGTCCGGAACCCGCGGCTGGAGCCCAACGCCAGCCCGGCCGAGGGTGTGGTCACCTCGCCCGGCGGCCGGCCAGCCTGGT
The DNA here is from genome assembly GCF_040649055.1 of Micromonospora sp. NPDC049060. Taxonomy (NCBI): domain Bacteria; kingdom Bacillati; phylum Actinomycetota; class Actinomycetes; order Micromonosporales; family Micromonosporaceae; genus Micromonospora; species Micromonospora sp. NPDC049060. The sequence continues at coordinate 6,412 of NZ_JBEZEV010000071.1, read as the reverse complement.
CCCGGCCGGCCCGACCTAGCTGTTGGTACAACGCTGCCAGGTCGGTCGGCGGGGACACCACGAACACGCAGCGGATGTCGCCGCGGTTGACGCCCAGCCCGAACGCACTGGTCGCCACGATCAGCAGCGGGGCGTATCCGTCCTCATGCTTGGTCGGGGCGTCGCGGAACTCGGTGAGCACCGCCGCCTTCTCCGCCTCGGACAACCGGCCGTGGAAGCGGCGGACCCGCTGCGCGCCGTCACCGACGAACTCGCGCAGGTGTGCGTAAACCGCGTCGACCTCCTTGACCGTCAGGCAGTAGAAGATGGCGTGCTCGTTACACGCTGCGGCGATCGCCTCGGTTAGCCCGGCTACCGTGTTCGGGCCAGCCGTTTTCATGGCCCGCCGGTAGATCGCTAGCTCCGGCCGTAGCGGGTCCGCTGCAACTGTCACCAGCACCTCCCCGGGTGCCGGGGTGGCGGGCAGGCCGAACAGGCCCGTCCGTAGCCCTTCCCGGACCGCCCGGTTCGCGGTCGCGGTCACCGCGGTGACCCGCACCCCGTGCCGGGACCGCAACTCGGCGAGCAGCCGGGCGGCGCGGCGGAAGCTGGGCCGGAAGTCGTCGCCCCACTGCACGAACGTGTGCGCCTCGTCAACGGCGACCCGCCGCAGAATTCCAGTCGCGGCGGCGGCGCGCAGCAGCTCCTGGAAGCGGCGGTTCCCGAGCCGTTCCGGAGAGACGTAGACGAGCTTGATGCCGTGATCGCCGGTGCCGGTGAGCTGTTCGGCGACCTCGGTCTTTCCACGCCGGCTGTTTGACTCGGCCATCGGCCCGACCAGGGCCCGGACCGCCCCACCGACGGTGGCGTTCAGTTCGAGGGCTTGGTCGGCCATCAACGCGATCAGCGGCGACACGACCACGGTGACACCCGGCAACGCCAGCGCCGGCAGCTGGAACGTGTACGACTTACCGAACCCGGTCGGCAGCAGCGCCAGCACATCCTTACCGTCAGCGACCGCCTCGATTACCTGCTCCTGCTGTGGCTTCAATGCCAGCGGCGTTTCGGAGAACCGAAGGTAACCACCGATCGAAGCGCACCGGTCGGCCAACAGCCGTCCCAGCGTGCCATCGGCGCGTGCGACGGCCTCCTGCTCAGGAGTCAGCTGCGCCTGCCGGATCTTGCGGGTAGCCGGCAGCAGCGTGTGCTCCGTGAGTGCGTCCGGCTTGCACAGTTCGTCGACCCGATCGGCGGTGACCAAGCCGTTGTTGCCGAGGAATCGCCAGATCCTGGCCCATCCGTCGGCCATCGTCGTCAGATTGCAGCTCGCAGCTTCGCCGGTGTCCGGGTCAGCGACCAGCAAGCCCGGATCGAGGGACTCCAGGAACACCCGCCGGTAGGCACGGCGCAGCGCGGTACGCCCGGCGAGTCTCCGGTCACTGATCACAACCACACCGCGGTGCTTACGCGACCGGATCAGCCGGCCCACCGCCTGCCGCAAATCCATCGCCGCCAGCGGCAGGTAGTACAACTCGGTCGCGACCCGGTCCGGGTCCGCAAGGCCGGCCAGCTCGGCTCGGCGGGCGACAGAGGCCCGCCGAGCGGCGATGACCGGGTCGGCGAATGGCGCGAACGGCAGCTTGTTGATCCACACCAGCGACAGCCGGTCGGCCGGGAAGTCGACGCCCTGCCACATGCCGCGGGTCGCGACGCAGAACCCGCCGGTGTCGGTGAACGCCCGCGCGGCCCGCGCGTTGCCCAGCAACGGCGCCGACGTCACCGGCACCCCGACCGCCTGTTCTTCCAAACGCACGGTTATCGCGGCCGCTGCCTTCGTCGCCGTGGTCAGCACCAGCGCACCACCGGTGAAGGCCTGCTGCTGCGCCGCCTGCGGATCGGGACGAATGACCTCGCGCGCGTAGCCGGCCAGCTGATGCGCCACGGTGCGGATCGCACCGTCGGTTTGTTCGGCCCAGCTCGGGAAATCGGTAAAGCAGACCAGCCGGGCCTGCTCGGCCAAATCGAACGGTCCCGGCAACGTGTGCGCGTCAACGGACGGACCGAGACCAAGCCGTTTGCGGATGTAGTCCCAGCGGCCTGCCACCTGCAGCGTCGCCGACACGTAGAAGATCCGGGCGAACCGCTGCCGAACCTCCAGCCACTGCAGGTCACGGGACAGGTCAATCGGAGCGGACGCGAGCGAAAACCCGTACCGGCGCGCGGAGACGCTGACTCCGGCCAGGTCATGCTCAACCGCGTACACCACCCGGTTACCCAGGTCGGGGCCCGGCAGCGGGAACAGCCCGTCACCGCCGAGGTCCTCCTCGCCGGCGCCGAGGTCCTCCTCGTCAGCGCCGACGGCACCGGCGACCTCACCATCGTCGGCGTCACTGTCCAGCCTGACTGCGGCGCCAGGACCACCTTCGGCTTCCAGATCCCGGTCACTATCTGGGTCGAGGATGCTGCGGGCATCGGCCACGATGCGCCCGGCCGCGTCGGTGAGCTGCGCGACCCGGGCGGCTAGCGACCCGGCCCGTTCCTTCTCCCACCACGACACCGACTGCATCTGCGGTGTCTGCAGATGCGTGACCACCTGCCGGTGCACCTGTTCCGCGACGAGCGCGATGGTGTTCAGCCGCGACAGCAGCTGCCGGGCCGGCCGGTCACCGCCCAGCCCACCGAACGGGCTGGCCAGCGTGGCGGCACGGCTGCCGGGCTCCCCACCCGCGGCGTCGAACACCGCCTGTCCCGCCCGCGGCAGAATCTCCGTGTCGAGGTGCCCCTCCAGCTCGGCGACCGCCGCGTGCAGCCGCGGCGGCACGTCCGTCTGCTCGTCGGCCCAGCGGCGCAGTTCCGCAACGAGATTTTCCAGAAGCCGGTACTCCACGGCCGCGCTGCCAGCGCCGGTAACTGCCTGCTCGAGCGCATGCGCCTCGTCGACGATCAGCAGCGTGCCGTCGTCGAACACGTCCGGCCGGCTCATCAGCAGCGCATGGTTCGCAATCACCAGACGATGCCCGGCCAGCGCCTCAGCCACCGAGTCTGTCATCGCCGCCAGCGGCGAACCTGATCCGCGGGCGTAGTCGTCGCCGTCCTGGCTGACACTGCGCAGCCACGACCCGAGCACCGGCCCGTAGGCTGAGCTGAAGTACTCGGCCAGGAACATCGGCGCGTCCACCGGGTCCGCGCTACGCGCCAGCCACCCCTGCGGTGCGGTGGCCGCGGTGATCAGCCGCCGGGTCAGGTAGACCAGCAGCTCACGGAACCCGGTCTGTGCGACGAACCGGGGTCGCCCGGCCCGGCCCCGGCCCGGCCGGGTCTGCGCAGCGGCGGCAGCGTCGGTGAGCGAAGCGACCAGGGCACGCAACGACAACCGGTTCGCGGCACCCTTGACCAGGTCCGCTGCCTGTTCCAAACCGTCGATTACGCCAGCGAGCCGGTCGATGTCGGCACCCAATTGCGTCTGCAACGCCTTGGTGTACGTCGCGATTACAGCGCGGCGCCGTGGGTCGCCGTCCAGCCACTGCAAAGCGACCGCCAGCACCGCGAAGCTTTTTCCGGTGCCGGTCGGTGCTTCACACAACGCATCCCGGCTGGCGCGGATCTGCCCGGTTAGCAACGCCGCCATCTGCTGCTGCGCTGCCCGCCGCTCCACCGTTCCGGTCGTCGCCGCCTGCGCCAGCGCGTGCGGGTCGACGTCCCCGCCTGGCCCGCGGACGGTGTCCGGCAGCCGCAGTACCGGCCGGAGCCGGCCACGCCGCACCGGCTGATATCCCCCCGTCGCATCGAGGTCGGCCAGGGCATCAGCGAGGACCTGCGCCACCGTCACGTCATCGACGGACGGGCGCGGTATCGGACCGGGCAGTAGCGACGTGAGCAGCTCCCAGGCCACGCTGCCGGCGCCGACCGCGCACAGCAGTTCACGGACGTCGGCGTCCCAGCCCTGCACCGCCACAGCCGCCTGCCGCAGCAGCCGTGCGGTCAGCTCGGCATCGTCGGAAGCGTCATGCCAACTGAGCCCGGACCGGTCGACGCCGACTTCGTCGGCAAGCTCGGCGAGACGATGGGAACCGGCGTGCGGCCAAACCGTGTACGCCAGGTAAAGCGCGTCTACCCGCCGCGGGCCATGCAACAGCGGCTGCCCAGCCAGGGTCGCCGCTTCGTCCAGCATCGTGAAGTCGGCACCGGCGCCGTTGTAGGCGACCAGGACGTCAGCGTCGTCGATGTACCGGCGCAGCTCATCCAGCGCTTGTTCCGGGTCGACCGCGTTCTGCGCGTATTGCTCACGGACGTGAGCCGACCGTAGCTGCTGCTCCCACTGTGGGTCCGAGAGCCTGACCCAGGAGGCGAACGCCGGTTGGTCAGCGCACCATTTCGGGTCAGCGGATAGGCGTACCGCGCCAATCTGGAAGATCCGGCGGTCACCGTGTGGGTGGTCTGCACTGGCCCGGACGACGGCCTCCACGTCAACGATCACGGCGCGTAGCGGACCAGGCCGTCGTCTCGCCGTCGTCGGCTGGTCGGCGGGCGTGGAGTCATTGGCAGCCGAGAGCACACCACCGTGGTCGTGGATCAGACCGGCGGAGATGGCCTTGGACACGACGGTCTGAACGCGGGAAGCCGGCGCGCCGGGCCACCGCTGCTGGGCAGCGGACACCAGGATGCCGCTGTTGCACGGGCCGATCTGCTTCAGTAGCTGCTGAAGCTGCAGCTCGCGCGTACCTGCCTTGCTCGTAAAACCACCCCGTTCAGTCGGTACGGAACCCCAGTTCCTCACCGCCTTTATTGTCGCTCGTGAGGGTGCCGCTACTTGTACCGCCAGGCATCGACAGTTCTTCGTCATGTCGGTTGGAAGCCGCCGCGCTTTAGGCGATTGACATGGGGTGTTCGGTGTGGACCAACATGCCAACTGGGCCCATCAGGGGTTGCGTCCACGGAAGTGGTGTACGACTTGCCCGTGATGGGCGTGTTGGGTAGATAGGAGACGGCCACCGCGCGATCCTTCGAGACGGCTAAGCCCAGTGAAGGAGAGTGATGCGCGATGGCCGCATCTGAGAGTGTGAACCCTGTTGAGCTGCTGTGCGAGCAGATCGCGGGCGCGTCGCCGGATCTGTTGCAGGCGATGATCAAGACGTTCGCGCAGGCGGTGATGTCCGCCGAGGCCGACGCGATCTGCGGTGCTGGTTATGGGCAGCGCAGCGACGAGCGGGTCAACTCCCGCAACGGCTACCGGCCGCGGGAGTGGGACACCCGCGCCGGGACGATCGACCTGGCGATCCCGAAGCTGCGGCAGGGCAGTTACTTCCCGGACTGGCTGCTGACTCACCGGCGGCGGGCCGAACAGGCGTTGGTGTCGGTCGTGGCCACTTCCTACCTGCTCGGGGTGTCGACGCGGCGGGTGGAGAAGCTGGTCGAGCAGCTCGGCATCCGGCAGTTGTCGAAGTCGCAGGTCTCGGAGATGGCAGCGCACCTGGACGTCCAGGTTGAGGCGTTCCGCAACCGGCCCCTCGACGCCGCCCACTACACGTTCGTGTGGATGGACGCGCTCACGATGAAGGTCCGAGAGCACGGCCGCACCGTCAACGTCCACGCGCTGATCGCCGTGGGCGTCAACGCCGACGGCCAGCGTGAGGTGTTGGGCCTGGACGTGGCCTCGGATGAGGACGGCGCCGGCTGGCTGGCGTTCCTGCGCAGCCTGACCGCCCGTGGTCTGACCGGGGTGCGTCTGGTCATCTCCGACGCCCACGCCGGCCTCGTGGCCGCCATCGGCGCGGCTCTGCCCGGGGCATCGTGGCAGCGGTGCCGGACCCACTACCTGCGCAACCTGCTGACGAAGGTGCCCAAATCGGCGCAGCCGTGGATCGCCACCTTGGTGCGCACGATCTTCGACCAGCCCGACGCCGACGCCGTCCGCGCCCAGTTCGACCGGGTCGTGGCCACGATCGAGGCGAAGTTCCCGGCCGCCGCCGAACACCTCGACGCCGCCCGCGACGATCTCCTGGCGTTCACCGGCTTTCCCCGCGAGATCTGGCGCCAGATCTGGTCGAACAACCCGCAGGAACGGCTGAACAAGGAGATCCGCCGCCGCACCGACGTCGTCGGGATCTTCCCCAACCGGCCGTCGATCATCCGCCTCGTCGGCGCCGTCCTGGCCGAGCAGACCGACGAGTGGACCGAAGGCCGCCGCTACATGGGCCTGGAACTCCTCGCCAAAGCCCGCATGGTCACGATCGACACCAGCCAACACGACACCGACCAGACCGACCCCACCCCGATCGCCGCATAACATCAAACCGGATCCCGCGATGGCCGTCTCCTACACCACCAGCGCGGACGCGGGGACTGCGTAGATTTCCGTGTTTGACCTGGGTGTGGTCCGTTGGACAGGACGTCGATCCTGTCCGGGAAGGACCACGTCATGGCAGACAAGAAG
>NZ_JBEZEV010000070.1:0-36922 GCF_040649055.1 Micromonospora sp. NPDC049060 | reverse complement strand
TCGGCGAAGTCCAGGTTGATCAGACCCGGCGTGGTGATCAGGTCGGTGATGCCCTGGACACCGGAGAGCAGCACCTGGTCGGCGGTGCGGAACGCCCCGCGTCGCGGGGTACCACGGGGACGACCGCGCCGATCCGGCCGTTGACGGCTATCGCCAGGGGTGTGCCGTCGGGCACGTCGTCGGGCACGTCGCCCCAGACGGCGGCCGGCAGCCGTCCGGTGTCCGGGTCCACCGCGTCGAATGCGGCCAGGTCGGCGACCCGGGCGGTGCCGCCCGTCGGGCGGTCGCCGACGGCGGCGCCCACCAGCGGGTGGGGCGCGGGCGGCGCGATCGGGGCCGGCACGCCGCCGGCGACGGGGGTCGGTTGGCCGGGGCGGTCGTAGAAGACCTTGCCCGCCTCGGCGCGCGGGGTCTGCCGGGCGGACCGGCCGTCGACGGGCCCCGGGAGCCGGATGGCCGCCTCGTCGGCGATGGTGGGCAGCAGGTCGACGTGCTGCCAGTTCCGATCGTCGATCCGGCCGGCGCGCTGGCCGGGGGTCTTGACGAACGTCGGCACCCAGGCGACCTCGTCGGGGGCGGTCCGGATGGCGCCCATGCCCCGGCCCTGGGCGCCGGGGGTGAAGCTGACGCCGTGGTCGGCGGTGACCACCAGCAGGGCCTGGTCGTAGAGGCCGGTGGACCGCAGCGTACGCAGGGTCTCCCCGATCAGCCGGTCGGTGTAGCCGAGCTGTGCGAGGTGCCGCCGACGGGCCAGCTCGGCCCAGCCGTCGCCGTCGTTCGGCAGGTCCGGCGGGGCGTCGTAGCGCGCCCCCGACGGCAGGTACGCCCACGGCGAGTGGGGCATCAGCAGGTGCAGGAAGTGCAGGGTGGGCCGGGGCGCCGGCCGCAGTCCGGCGAGGAAGCTGGTGAAGCGGGCCGGCTGGTTGTCGTCGAGGCTGTCCCAGCGGAACTTCGGGTCCGCCGGAACCGGTTCGGCGGCGTCGATGCCCCCCTCCGCGCGGGTCTGCTCGCGGTACGAGTCCTCCGGGTCGACGCGGCTGTCGACGGGGGCGGTGACCTGGCGTAGCAGCCCGCCGGCCTGCCGGATCAGCACGCCCATCCCCTGCTCCGGGCTGACCGGCTGCTCGCAGCGGCTGGGCGGGCAGAGCCGGGTGATGCTCTCCTCGGCGCGGACGTCGTACAGGCCACCGAGGGCGGTGAAGAGGTTGTCCGGGTACTGCGAGTAGTGCGGCGCCACCGCCCGCTGCGGGTAGCGGCCGGTGAGCATGGCCGGCAGCGCGTAGGGCGTCCAGCCGCTGACGCCGGTGGCGTTGCGGTACCAGGTGGAGCCGCCGGCCAGCTCCGCGAAGTGCGGGAACCGGGCGGCGTCGATCCGCCCGTCCGCGCCGAGCAGGGAGACCAGGGGCAGCTCGTCGAGGACCAGCACGACCACGGGCGGGTGGTTGCCGGGTCCGGCCACCCCGGCGGCGCCGCCCTCGCCGCGTGGCATCACCACCGTGGAGGTGGGCGAGACGAACACGAACAGCCCCACGAACAGCAGCGGCCCGGCCGCGGCCAGCCGCAGCATCCGCCCGGGCGCGCGCCAGCGCCGGTGCGCGGCGGCCCCGGCGGCCCCGGCCACCGCGGCGAGCAGCAGCAGCGGTACGCCCCGCAGCGGCGTACCGTGCCGGCCGATCTGCACGGCCAGCGCGGCGAGCAGCAGGCCGACCAGCAGGGTGTGCGTGGCCGAGCGGGCGGTGCGTCCGGCCAGGCGGGACAGCGCGCCGGGCAGCGCGACGGCGGCGGTGGGCACCAGCGCGACCAATGCCACCAGCAGCATGATCTCCCCACGGTCGGCCCGGTGGAACAGGAAGAAGTCGGGGCTGCGCCCGAGGACGTCCAGCAGCGGCTGGGTGACCACGAGCCCGACGAGCCCCGCCACCTCGGCCAGCCGGCCCAGCTCCGTACGCCAGCCGCCCGCCCGGCCACCGGCAGCCCAGCCACCGGAAACCCGCTCGCCCGACGGCCGGTCGCCCGACGGCCCGGCACCCGACGGCCGGTCGCCCGACACCCGGTCGCCCGATGGCCCGGCACCCGACGGCCCGTCGCCCGACGGCCGGTCGCCGCACGTGCCGTCCGGGGGCGCCGGCTCAGCCACCCACGACCGCCGCGTAGAGCGTCCGGGTGCCCGAGGGCAGGTCGAGTCGTCGCGCGATCCGGCAGCGCGCGGCGAGCAGCCGCTCGAACTCGGCCGGCCGGTAGTCGGGGAAGAGCCCCTCGGGCTTGTTGGCCAGCAGCCGCCGGGCCATCGGGTCCTCGGGATGGACGAACTCCACCACCACCCGGGCGCCCGGGGCGGCGAGCCCGACGAGCCAGTCCAGCACCTCGGGCAGGGGCACGTTGCGCCCGATCGCCAGGTGGTGCACCACGGCCAGGGCCAGGACCGCGTCCGCCTCCACCCGGTCCGCGAACGAGGCCCGCTCGACGCCGCGCCAGCCGCCGCCGGGCGACGGGTCGGCGAGATCCATCACCAGGGGCAGGATCCGCCGCTCCCCCGCCGCGCGCAGGTCCCGGTAGAACCCGTCGACGACGCCCGGGTCCTGCTCGACCGCGACGACGTAGTCGGCGTGCCGGGCGGCGAGGCGGGCGTACCGGCCGTCGTTGGCGCCGAGGTCCAGCGCCAGGCGGGGCCGTGGTCCGTCGGCCAGCGCCTCGGCGACGAAGCGTTCCTTCGCGGCCCGGTCGTCGGCGGTGTACGCGCAGGTGCGCTGGTAGTCGACCCAGTGGCTGGCCGTGCGGCGGGGCTCCAGCCGCCGGACGAGCTTCTCGATGCCGCGTACGGTGGCCAGCGCCAACTCCCGCGAGTAGCCGGCGGCCCGCAGTTGGGACCGCACGTCGGCGGTGCTGGCCCGGGCGTTGCGTCGCTGCATGGCGTCGTGCAGGTGCACGTGGGTGGGCACGCCGGGCAGCAGCCGCCGGACGCCGCCGAACAGCCTGCGCATCTGCTCGGGCTCGATGCCGTCGACCCGGGCGCGCAGCCAGGGCTGGAAGTCCAGCCCGAGGTGGGCGCCGAGCAGCAGCGGGTAGAGCAGCGTCTGGCAGAACTGCCGGTAGCCGGCCCAGGGCTCGCCGTCGCGGGCCGGGGTGAACGAGCCGACGTCGATGAACACCGGTTCGGCGCCCCGCCACTGGAGGTTGTAGGCCGACCCGTCCTTCGTGGTGAACCCGGCCGGCAGGGCCGCCCGCAGGATCTCCAGGTGCAGCAGCGCCGCGTCGCGCAGCATGGTGAAGGACCACTCGTACGGGTGGGAGACGAACGGGATGCGCTCGTGGCGCAGGACGGCGGCCCACCGGTCGGCCGACGGCACGGCCGGCGAGTCGACCGCCTCGGTGCCGCACACCTTGCCGGCGGCGAGCAGTGGCGGGAAGAAGTCGCTGGCGGTCAGCGCGCGCCACTCCCCGGCGGCCTGCTCGTCCAGCCCGCGCAGCACCTCGCCGTCGAGGTGGAAGACCCGGTTGGCGGGGTCGCGGAAGGAGGCTGGCTCGGCGCGCAGGCCGGTGCGGGAGTTCGCCATCGGCCGGGGTCAGCGCTGGTCGGTGGGCTGGCGGCGGAACCGGTCGACCAGTCGCCGCCAGTAGAGCTTGGCCGCCACCGCGGCGCCGGCCACCCCGCCGACCACCGCCTGCACGATCAGGCTGCCGGACCCCGCGTCCAGGTAGGCCAGGTGTTCCACCGACCGCTCCTTTCCTCGCGTCTCGATGTCGGCGTACGCGGGCAGGATCCTCGGGGGATTTGCCCGCAAAGCCGGACTTGTCTGACACGCTACGCCGATCGTCCCGGTCGTGAAGGGCACACCCGACACTCCGCCCGGTTGTCCGTTTCGTTCAAGACGGGCGCCCGGAGCCTCCCTACGGTGGGAGCCATGGCACCCAGACTCGATCTCATCGGCATGGTCAGCAGCGACCTGTCCCGCTCCCTCGCCTTCTACCGGCGGCTCGGCCTCGACATCCCCGCCGACGCCGACACCGCGCCGCACGTGGAGGTCACCCTGCCCGGCGGCATCCGGCTGGCCTGGGACACCGCCGACACCGTCCGCGCGTTCGACCCCGACTGGAAGCCCGGGGGCGGCGGCGGGGCCAGCCTCGCCTTCCTGTGTGCCGACCCGGCGGAGGTGGACCGGCTCTACGCGGAGCTGGTGGCCGAGGGCCACGAGGGTCACCTGCCCCCGTGGGACGCCTACTGGGGCCAGCGGTACGCGGTGGTGCTCGACCCCGACGGCAACGGCGTGGACCTGTTCGCCCCGCTCCCCCAGAGCTGAACGTGTACCGGCCCCGCCGGACACCGGAACTCGACCCGTCGGGCCCCGTGGGCGACGGTGCGGATCCACGCGGCACCGCACCGGGAACGCGCGGAGCGTCAGCGCTCGCCCGGCCGGGAAGATCGCCGAGGGTTCAGCGCAGCAGGGCGGTCGGCGGCACCCCGGCCAGGTCGCGCACGTCCCGCGTGAGATGGGCCTGGTCGGCATAGCCGCAGCGGGCCGCCGCCTCGGCCAGGGGCGTGCCGGCGCGGGCCAGCGCCAGCGCCCGCCGCATCCGCAGGATCCGGGCCAGGGTCTTCGGGCCGTACCCGAACAGGTGCTGGCAGCGGCGGTGCAGGGCGCGCGGATCGAGGCCCGCTCCGGCGGCGATCGCGGCGACGGTGCCGCCGGCGGCCAGCGCGGCGGCGACCCGGGTTCCCAGCGGATCGGGCCCGCCGGCCGCGCCCAGCCGCCGTACGGCGATCTCCGTCAGCGCGGCGACCGGATCCGCCTCCACCCGCCGGGTCAGCCGGGCGGCCTCCCGTTCGCCCCACAGGTCGGCCAGGGCGAGCCTGCGGTCGCACAGCTCGACGGCCGGTACGCCAAGCACGGCGGGCCCGGTGCCCGGCGGGAACCGCAGCCCCACCCAGCGCTCCGCCGGCCCGCCACCGCTGAGGTGCGCCCTGCGGTCCGGCCCGGCCACCAGCAGCCCGACGCGACTCGACCAGAGCAGGTCGAGGCAGCCGTCGGGGAGCACCCTGGTCGGTGCGGCGCCCGCCGTCGTGGCGCTGGTCCAGAGCACCGCGCCGGCGAACCCGGCCGGACGTTCCCGGTACATGCCGCCCAGCCTGCCACGGCCGGGCTAGCCTCCGGGTGTGCGATGGTCGGTGCTGGACGCTCCCCTCGACTCCTCCGGACGCGGCCGGGGCGAGCACCGGGCGCCCGCCGCACTGCGGACCGCCGGGTTGCTGGGCCTGCTGGGCGCGGCCGACGCCGGCACGGTCGACGCCCTGATCACCGACCCGGTGCGGGACCCGGAGACCGGGGTGATCGGCGTCGACCAGGTGCGCCGCGCCGGCCGGGCGATCGCCGCCAGCACGACGACGCTGATCGGCTCGGGACGGCATCCGCTGGTGCTCGGCGGCGACTGCGCGATCCTGCCCGGCATCCTGGCGGGGCTGCCCGCCGGCTTCGACCTGTGGTTCCTCGACGCCCACCTCGACTTCGAGGACGGCCGCACCTCACCCACCGGTGAGGCGGCGGACATGGACCTGTCGATCGTCACCGACCACGGCCCGGCGGGGGTCCTCGACCGGGAGGGGCCGCTGGTCGACCCCGACCAGGTGCACCTGCTCGGCCACCGGCCGCTCGACCGGGCCGCGACGGACGGGAAGGAGGCCTCCCGGATCGACCCCGCCGTCCACCTGGTGCCGGCCACCCGGCTGCGGGGCGCCGACGCGGCGGCGGTGGGCCGGGATCTCGCCGTCGGTACGACGCCGGCCTGGCTGCACCTCGACCTCGACGTGCTCGACCCGCTGGTGCTCCCGGCGGTCAGCTATCCCGAGCCGGACGGGCTGGACTGGGCCGACCTCATCGCGCTGGCCCGACCACTGGTCCGCTCGGGTCGGCTGATCGGGATGAGCGTCACCGACTTCAACGCCGACGAGGACCCCGACGGGCGGCACGCGGAGCGTGTCGGGCAGGCCCTCGCCGAACTGCTGGCCGACTGACCGTCGCCCGTCCGGCCCGCCCGACGGTCACCGCGGCACCGGCCCGTGGCCCGGCACGGGTCACCCGCCGGAGCCGGCCCATGGCGCGGCCCGGCACGGGTCACCCGCCGGAGCCGGCTCCCGGCAGCCGGACGGTGAACACCGTCCGGCCGGGCCGACCGTCCAGCTCGACCGTGCCGTGGTGGGCCTCCACCACGGCGGCCACGATCGCCAGGCCCAGGCCGGTGCTGCCGTGCGCCCGGGACCGGGAGCTGTCGCCCCGGGAGAAGCGTTCGAACACCTCGGCCCGCAGCGCCGGCGGCACGCCCGGCCCGTCGTCGGCGACATCGAGCACGGCGACGTCGCCGTCGACCCGCAGGGTGGTGGTGACCGTGGTGCCGGGCGGGGTGTGCACCCGGGCGTTGGCCAGCAGGTTCGCCAGTACCTGGTGCAGCCGGGCCGGGTCCCCGGGGACGCGGACCACGGTGTCCGGCAGGTCGAGCCGCCACCGGTGCTCCGGCCCCGCCACGTGCGCGTCGCCGACCGCGTCCACCACCAGCGCGGACAGGTCCACCGGCTCCACCACGAGCGGCCGGCCCGAGTCGAGCCGGGCGAGCAGCAGCAGGTCGTCGACGAGTCGGGTCATCCGGGCGCTCTCGGACTCGACCCGGCGCAAAGCGTGGGCCACGTCGGGCGGCACCTCGTCCCGGCCGCGCCGGGCGACCTCGGCGTACCCCCGGATGGCCGCGAGCGGCGTACGCAGCTCGTGGCTGGCGTCGGCGACGAACTGGCGTACCCGGGTCTCGCTGGCCTGGCGGGCGGCGAGCGCGGCGCCGACGTGCCCCAGCATCCGGTTCAGCGCCGCGCCCACCTGCCCCACCTCGGTGCGCGGGTCGGTGTCGGCGGCCGGCACCCGCACCGACAGCGCGACCTCGCCGCGGTCCAGGGGCAGCTCGCTGACCCGGCCGGCGGTGGTGGCGACCCGGCGCAGCGGGCGCAGGGTCGCCCGCACGATCAGGGCGCCGGCCCCGCCGGCGACGAGCAGCCCCGCGGTCGCCACGCCGGCCTGCGCGGCGACCAGCCACCAGACGGTCTCCGACACGCCCGACAGCGGCAGGCCGAGCACCCGCACGGTCCCGCCCGGAAGCTGGCGCGCCACCACCCGGTAGGCACCGCGCTCGCCCAGCTCACGGGTGCGGGGCCGGCCGTCCGTGGGCAGGTCCGCGAGGCCGGCCAGGTCCCCGGCGGGGACGGCGCGTTCCTCCCGGTCGGCGAGGGTCCAGGCCCGGACCACCCGGCCGTCGGCCACCTCGGCGGCGACGGTCCCCGGTGGCAGGCCCCGAGGAATCCGGGCGTCCGGCCCGAAGGGTGGCGCCTCGAAGGGCGACGGCACGCCCCGACCGGGACCGGTCCGCATCGGCGTCAACTGGTCGTCGACGCGGTCGATCAGGAACTGCCGCAGCGCGACCGTGGTGATCCCGCCGATGGCCACGCTGACCAGGGCCAGCAGGGCGACCAGGATGACCACCAGGCGGGTCCGCAGCGACACCCCGGCCAGCCGGTGGCGCAGCCGGGCGGCGGCCCACTCACTCCGCCGGCCGGAGGACATACCCCGCGCCACGCAGCGTGTGGATCATCGGCTTCCGGCCCGCGTCGATCTTCTTCCGCAGGTACGAGATGTACAGCTCCACCACGTTGGCCTGGCCGCCGAAGTCGTAGTTCCAGACGTGGTCGAGGATCTGCGCCTTGCTGAGCACCCGGCGCGGGCTGCGCATGAGGTAGCGCAGCAGCTCGAACTCGGTGGCGGTGAGCGTGACGGGGCAGCCGTCGCGGCGTACCTCGTGGCTGTCCTCGTCGAGGCTGAGGTCGCCGACGGTCAGCACCGCGTCCGGGCGGGCGGCGACGGCGAAGCCCGAGCGGCGCAGCAGCGCCCGCAGCCGGGCGATCACCTCCTCCAGGCTGAACGGCTTGGTGACGTAGTCGTCGCCGCCGACGGTCAGCCCGGCGATCCGTTCCTCCACCGCGTCCCGCGCCGTCAGGAAGAGCACCGGCACGGTCGGGGCCTGCTCACGCAGCCGGCGCAGCACCTGGAAGCCGTCCAGGTCGGGCAGCATCACGTCGAGCACCACGGCGTCCGGCCGGAACTGCCGCGCCGCGTTCAGCGCCGACGTGCCGTCGCCCGCCGTACGCACCTGCCAGCCCTCGTAGCGCAACGCCATCGACAGCAGGTCGGCCAGGGTCGGCTCGTCGTCGACCACCAGCACCCGCACCGGCTCCCCGTCGGGGCGGCGCAGCTCGACCCGGCCCGCCCCGACCTGCCCGTCCGTCACCATGGCCCCCATCGTGCGCCGGGCCGCTGTGCCCGGCTTGTGCGCCACCTGTGCCCCCGCTGTGTGCCGGGCGCCCGTCCGCCGCCGGGCGACCCGCCGCCCGGGACGTGGCGGTGGTCGTCGCCGCCGTGGTGGCCCGACCACGACCGCTGGCCGCCTCGCCCGACGGGCGACGGGCGAGCTCACTCGGTCATGCCCACCGGGTAGGTGTGCACGAAGCGCATCGTCCAGGTGCCGCCGCCGGTGGGCTGCTCGCGCTGGTAGAGGTGGTCCGGTCCGCCGGCCGTGGCCGGCCCGGCGCCCTCGGGGTGACGCAGGATCCAGTGCGCCGGCGGGGAGCCGTCCGGCTCGGCGGGCACCGCCCGGACCAGGTCGTGGGCCGGGCCGCCGACGAAGCGTACGGTCACCTCGCTCATCCGCGCGCCCGCCTTCCCGCAGTGCCGCCCCGCAGCGGCCCTGGCTCGCAAGCTACCGCAGCGGTGGGCGGCCCCGCCCGGATCCGGCAGCGGTTTGCCCTGATCGGAGGTCGGGTACCGCTGCCCTGGGGACCTGTCGAGGGACGGGCCAGGAAGAGCAGGGAGCGGTCGATGAGAACGCTGGACGGGCGATACCGGCTCGAACAGCGCATCGGCATCGGCGGCATGTCGGAGGTCTGGCGGGCCCACGACGCGGTGCTGGACCGGCCGGTCGCGGTGAAGGTGATGTCCCCCGGGCAGGAGGGCCAGGACACCTCTGTGGAGCGCATCCGCGCGGAGGCCCGCTCCGCCGCCCGGCTGGTGCACCCGAACGTGGCCTCCGTGCACGACTTCGGCACCTGCGGGCCGGGCCCCGAGGGCCAGCTGCCCTACATCGTCATGGAACTCGCCGAGGGCGAGACGCTGGCCGCGCACCTGCGGGCCGGGCCGCTGGACTGGCGCATCGCCGTACGGGTCTGCGCCGAGGTGAGCGCCGCACTGGCCGCGGCGCACGCGCACGGCATCGTGCACCGCGACGTCAAGCCGGCGAACGTGATCCTGACCCCGGCCGGCGTGAAGGTGCTCGACTTCGGCATCGCCACCCCGTCCGGCACCCCGGACCGGTCACCGGAGGGGATGGTGGTCGGCACTCCCGCCTACCTCGCGCCGGAGCAGCTGGAACGGGCGCCCGTCACACCCGCCGCCGACATGTACGCCCTCGGCGTCCTGCTCTACTACTGCCTGACCGGGCGGCTGCCGTACCAGGCGGGCACCACGACCCCGACCCAGCTGCTCGGCGCGCGCCGGCGGCAACCGCCGCTGCCGCTGCCGGAGATCGAGGGGCTGCCGCCGGAGGTGGCCGACCTGTGCGCGAGCTGCCTGGCCGACGACCCGGCCGACCGGCCGTCCAGCCTGATGGCGGCCCTGCTGCTGGCGGAGGCGGTGGACGCCCGCGTGTACGTGCCGCTACAGCAGCCCATGGCGCCACGACAGCGCGTCGGGTCGATGTCGCCGTGGACCGAGCGGGCGGCGGCCGAGGCGACCGAGGCGGCCCCCGTTCCCGACTGGTCCACCCAGGCCGGCTGAGCCTCCTCCCGCGGGCCGGCCACGCCGGCTGAGCCTCCTTTCCGCGGCCTGGCCAGGCCGGCGTCGTGGGGCCGCTTCCGCCCGGCGTCCTTCGGGCCGCCCACCGGTCGCCCGCGTTTCACCGTCCGGGGGCCGGGTAGCCGGGCGGGTGAGCGACGGGAGGAACGCGATGCCGGAATCGAGCTCCTGGCTGAACGAGACGGCCACCGCGACCGCCGAGGGCGGCCACGTACGCACCGACGACGGGAGCCTGTCCACGGCCCTGGCGTCTCCACTGGCGCCGCACTGCTCGGGGCTGACCCCGGAGCAACTGCTCGCCGCCGCCTTCGCGTCCTGCCTGCACCACGCGGCGGTGGAGGCGGCGGGCGAGATCACCGATGAGGCGCACACCGTGCAGGTACGCGCGGAGGCGAAGCTCGGGCGCGACGACGACGGCCGGTACCGGGCCGACGTGCACGCCTCCATCTCGTCGGCGGGGCTGAGCCGGCAACAGCTGGCCGAGCTGGTCGAGCACGCGGACCGGTTGTGGCCCTTCTCCAGCGGCGACGGCAGCCGGCACCGGCTCACCGTCACCCCGGCGGAGAACGGCCGGCACTGACCCGGCCTGCCGGCGGTCCCAGGTCCCTACGACGCGCGGCAGCTCCACCACCACCGCCGCCGGTACGACCTGCACCACCGCCGCCGGTACGGCCTGCGCCGTCGCCTCGGGGGCCGACGGGCGGTCGGGCGGGTGGCCCACGGCGGCCTCCACCGTTCGGTGGAGGCTCGGCGGCGGCCCGGGGCCCGAGCCCGCGATCGGCTCTCCGCCCGCTTAGCTATCCCTAATCGGATATATGCGAAAGAGTCGACAAGGGTGGTTGGCGGCGTTGATGACCCGCCGGGGGTAATCGGCCCGCAGATCGGCGCAAATTGTGGCGCATGCCACCAACCAGGCCGATGGCAAGACGCGCTCGCCTTTCTAGCCTCGGCGGGTGCACCCCGACGATCCCCTCGACCAGAAGCTGACCCAGGATCGCCCGGCCACCCGCCCGGACGATCCCGCCTCGACCGAACGGACGACAGGCCGTCATCGCGCTGCGGAGCGGCAGCGTCGCGGCGGCCGGGCCCTGCTCGCCTCGACCCCCGTCCGGGTCGCGCTCGCCACCGGCGTGACCTGCTGCCTCGGCGTGGCCGCGTTCGCCGGCACGCGCGAGGACGCCGACGCCGCGCGGGAACCCGTGGCCGAGGCGCTGGCCGAGCGGGCCGTCGACGACGACCGCGCCTCGCGGTCCCTGGACCGGGCCGTCTCGCCCTCGCCCTCGCCGACGCTCAGCCCCAGCCCGACGCCGAAGCCGACCCCCTCGGCCACCCGCAAGGCCCCGCGCAAGCCGGCCCCGCCACCCCGCCCACGACCGGTCGCCGGGCTCACCCAGGCGCAGATGGACAACGCGAAGATCATCGTCGACGTGGGCGCCGAACTGAAGATGCCCCGCCGCGCCATGGTGGTGGCCGTGGCGACCGCGATGCAGGAGAGCCGGCTCTACAACCTCGCCAGCGACGTGCTTCCGGAGTCCAGCCGGTACCCGCACCAGGGCAGCGGCTCCGACCACGACTCCGTGGGCCTGTTCCAGCAGCGCCCGAGCAGCGGCTGGGGCACCGTACGCGAGCTCATGCGCCCGTCGTACGCCGCGCGGGCCTTCTACGAGGCGCTGCGGGACGTCCCTGGCTGGCAGCAGATGAGCGTGGCCGGCGCCGCCCAGGCCGTGCAGGTCTCGGCCTTCCCCGACGCGTACGCCCAGCACGAAGGCCTGGCCACCACGGTCGTCGCCGCGCTGACCTGACGGCGGCCGGCTGGCCGCGCCGGTCACCGGCCGGCGAGGGTCAGCGGATCCCGGCGCGGCCGCCCGGCGGCTCGCTGGACGCGTCCGCGCTGCCCCGGGCGGCGATCCGGGTCGCCGGCACCCCGCTGCCGGGCACCCCGGCCGCGGCGGTCGGAGTGTCCGCCGGGACCGGTTCGACGGTCAGCCCGTCGAGGATCCGGTCCACCCGGGCCTCGCGCCTGCGCCGGGCGTACAGCGCCTCCTCGAAGTCCCGACGGGCCTGCACGGCCTCGGCGTAGACGCGCTCGCGCACCTGCCGGGCCTCCTCCCGGGCCGCGTCGAGCTCGACCCGCGCCCGGGCCAGCAGGTCGACCGCCTCGCGATCGGCGTCGTGCGCGCCGCGCCGGGCCCGGTCCGCGTCGCCGAGGTCCAGCCGTTCGAGCAGGCCGCGCAGCGCCGTCGCCTCGTCACGGATCTCGTCCCACTCGCGACCGGCCCTCGCGGCGCCCTCCGTCCGGGCGGCGAGCCGGGCCAGCCGGACGCCGATCTCGTCCAGGCAGGAATCGACCTGCCGCTGGTCGTAGCCGGTCTCCACGACGCAGAACCTCATACTGTCGCCCCCCCAGGCAGCCGGTGGTTTCCTTCCCCACCCTGGATCCTCGGCGCTGGGGGCGGCAGCGGAGGGGCTTCGGGAAAAATGTTCACCATGCGGACGCCCGCAAGGCTGGGCGCCGGCGCGCGACCCTGCGGGCCGATCCGCCCGGGTGCGCCTCAGGAGCGCTTGGGGAGCACGACCACCCGGCCGAAGAACTCGTCGATCCGGCGCACCACGTCGTTGAAGTCGTCCAGGTCGATCGGCTTGGTGACGTAGGCGTTGGCCTGCAGCGTGTAGCTGCCCACGATGTCCGTGTCGGCGTTGGAGGTGGTCAGCACGACGATCGGGATCGTACGCAGGTCCTCGTCGCTCTTGACCTCGCCGAGCACCTGGCGCCCGTCCATCCGGGGCATGTTCAGGTCGAGCAGGATGACGTCGGGCCGCCGGGCGTCGGTGTGCCGCCCCTCGCGGCGCAGGAACTCCATCGCCTCCTGGCCGTCGCTGACGACGTCGATGACCTTGTCGACGTCGGAGTCGGCGAGGGCCTCCTCGATCATCAACACGTCGCCCGGGTCGTCGTCCACCACCAGGATGCGAACCGGACTCGGGGTGTCTGCACCCATCACTACCTGCTTCGGGTCGGTGGAACGGAGAATCGCGAGGCGCTCTGTGCCGGCGGGGAAATCTAGCCCATCAGCCGGCGGACCGCGCCGTCGGGTCGGCCCTGCCGGACTCGTGCCTCAGCACCTCGGCCAGCCCTGTCACCTGGAGCACGCGGTCGACCCGGCCGGTGGCGCCGGTGACCCGCAGCCACCCGCCGTCGGCGGCGACCCGGTTGTCGCCCCGGACGAAGGCGGCGATCCCGGTGGAGTCGCAGAAGGTGAGCTCCGTCAGGTCCACCAGCAGGCGGCGCTCGCCGGCGTCGACCAGCCGGTCGATGGCGGCGTTGAGCTCGGGCGCGGTGCTCAGGTCGAGTTCGCCGGCCAGCCGCAGGCGCGTCGCCCCGCCGTCGCGGTCGGCGTACGTGACCGTGAACGTCACCCCTGGACCCCCTCGCTCCACCGCAGGCGGATGCTTGCAGTGTGGCAAGTATAAGCAGGGGCACCCGACACGGCCGCACCGGCGCTCATCGCGCCCCGGAGTCGCCCGCCCTGGCCAGGGACGACCGCGCCGCCCCGAGGAACCGCGCGGCCCGCGGAAAGTCGCGCAGGACCCGCCCGTAGTGTTCCAGAGTCGACCCCAGGGCGGGGGCCGGCACACCCCGACTGGTGAGGATCTCGACCAGCCAGTCGACGAACTCGGTGAACAGCGAGCCGTCGTCGACATAGAGCGCGGCGGCCAGGAAGTCCACGATGTAGCCCAGGTCGCTGACGGTGGAGTCCAGCTGACTGGGCGTGTAGTCACGCGTCCCCGGGTCGTGTTCCCGCAGGTCCGCCAGCGCGCCGTCGATCAGCTCACCGCGCCGCTTGAGCAGGCTGGTGTACTCGTCGTCGGCCAGGTGGCTCAACTCCGCCGGCGGGACGCGGCGCAGTGCGCGCTCGTCGCCGATCAGGTTCGCGGCGGTCGGGGCGTCGGGCGCCCAGGCCACACCGAGCCGCCGGGCCCAGCGGCCGTCCGCGCCGAACCCCCGGCCCCCCACCACCACGGGGACGTCCACGCGCCGGCACGCCTCGATCATGCGGTGCGCGTGCGGCAGGCGCATCGGCAGCGCACAGGCGAGCGCGACCGCGTGGGCGTCGTGCCGGTGCAGGTACGACACCAGGTGCGGGGCGGGGACGCTCGCGCCGAGGAAGGTGACCTGCCAGCCCCGCAGCCGCAGCACCTCGGCGACCAGCCGGGGCGGCAGGGCGTGCCACTCGCCGTCCATGCAGGCCACCACCACCCGGCCCCGCGTCGGGCGCGGATTCGCGTACGCGGCCACCGCCGCCACCACCCGCTCGCTGATGTGCGTCGCGGCGTGCTCCTGGGCGACGCTCCACTCGTTGCGTGCCCACCGCTCCCCCACCTCGGCCTGCGCCGGGGCGACCAGGTCGAGCAGGACGCGCTCGGCGGGCACGCCGGCCTCGAGCAGGCCGGTGGCCACCTCGATGGCGGCGTACTCGTCCGCCTCCTGGAGGGAGTCCAGGTATCCGGGCCAGGCGCCTGCCGGGGTGGCGTCGGCGGTCGGGGCGGCGGTCACGACCGGGTCTCCCTCGCCTCGGCGGCGCCGCTCGCGTCGGGCACCGCGTGCAGGTGCCTGGCCGTACGCCCGCCCGGACCGGTCGCGCGCAGCGCGAGCACGGCGATGTCGTCGTGGTCGCCGTGGGCCAACCAGTCGCAGGTCACCTGCTCGACGCGCTCGGCCAGTGCGGGCGCGGGCATCCGCTGGCAGCCGGTGACCGCGTGCACCAGCCGCTCCGTGCCGAACTGCTCGTTGCCGCGGCGACCGCCGCGCGCCTCGGTCACCCCGTCGCTGTAGAGCAGGCAGGTCTCGCCCGGCTCCAGCCGGACGGTCACCTCCCCGATCCGGGGATCGGGGACCACGCCGACCAGCATGCCCGACAGCGGGACCGGCTCGACCTCGCCGGAGCCGCGCAGCACCAGCGGCGGCAGATGCCCGCCGCCGGCCAGGGTCAGGGTCAGGCCGCCCTCGCGATGCGCGCGAACCACTCCCAGCACCATTGTCGCGAAACGCCCCTGCCCCTGCGCCTGGCTGGTCTCCAGCAGCGCGTCGTTGAGCAGCTTCAGCAGGCGCCCCGGCTGCGACTCGACCCGGTGCAGCGCCTGGAGGCACTGACGCAGCTGGCCGGTGAAGACCGCCGCCTCGACGCCCTTGCCGGAGACGTCGCCCAGGAAGAACACGGAGCCGCCGTCGGCCAGCCGGTGCGAGCCGTAGAAGTCGCCGCCGATGCGCAACCCGGCCTGGGCCGGCCGGTAGGCGGTGCCCCACTGCACCCCGGTCGCCTCGGCCGGCTCCACCGGCACCAGGCTCGCCTGGAGCGTGTCGGCGACCTCGGCCTGGTCGCGGTAGAGCAGCGCCGTGGTCAGCGCCGCCCCCGCCCGGGCCGCGAAGGCACGGGCCAGGTCCACGTCGGCCTCGTCGTACCAACGCTCGACGCGCCGCGCGACCAGCAGCACACCGGCCGGGGCGTCGCGACCGGGCAGCGGCACCACCCGTACGCAGGCCTCCGCCGCGGTCAGCCCGGGCAGCCAGCCGGCCTCCGCTGCCTGCTCCGCCAGCCAGTCGAGGGTGTGCGGTTCCCCGCCGTCCAGCCCCTCGGTGATCGCCGCGGGCAGGTCTACGGCGGGCAGGATGCCGCTGTCCACCACCGGGGCGTCGTCGTCGCTGCGGGCGGCCCGCCACCAGCGCGCCCGACCGGAACGGGGTGCCAGCACCAGCACCGCCACCTCGGCCAGCGTCGGCACGGCGAGGCGGACCACCGCCGCGGCGGCCCGGTCCGGGTGCAGGGGATTGCCGAGCTTCTCGCCGACGACCGCCAGGAACGCCGAGCGGGCCCGCTCGGCCAGCAGGGCGTCGGCGCGGGTGACGCTCTCGGTGACGTCCTCGACATACCAGCAGCAGCGGGCGGCCGACAGCGGCACCCGGCGCACGCGCAGCCGGCGGTCGCGGTGGGTGAACTCGCCGTCGGCGGTCAGCCCGGCAAGGTTGGCCGCCACGAGCAGCTCGCCCGGGGTGACCTCGGGCAGCAGCCGCTCGGCCACCGGGCTGACGTGCCGGACGACCCCTTGCGCGTCGCAGACGACGAGACCCTCACGGAAGTGCTCGACGACCTCGGACCAGTCGGGCGCCGCATGCTCCCGGTCGGCCGCCAGTGCGGGGAGCGCGGAGGCCGGGCGTTCCGGGGCGCCGGCGGACCACGCCATGGCCCGTGCGGCACTCGGGGTGGAGAAGACCCGCCCGTCGCCGGGATCTGAGTCCCGGACGTCCGCAGCAGTCACCGGCTGAGCCCCACTCCTTGTCGAAACCCGTACCACCGGGAGGCAGCACAGGTGGTCGGATCTCTCGCACCCACCCTACGCCGGTGCGCCGCGAACGCCACCCGACGCCCGTCGTGCGGTCGGCGCTCGGTGCCCGGCGGGACCTGCGGCGCGTTGTTACGATCCCTGCATCCCCGCCCCTCGGCGGCCTGCGAAAGGGCGTGATCGTGCTGTCCCGTGGGAGCCAACCCGAGGCGACTCCGTTGAGCATGACCGTCGACCGGTCGGATCCCGCCGCACCGCTCATCCGGGTCGGGGGCGACCTCGCCTACACCACCGCCGGGCCGCTGCGCGCCGAGGTCGACCGGATCCTCGCCGACGCTCCGCCGGCCCTCGTCCTCGACTTCACCGGCCTGCTCTTCATCGACAGCACCGGCCTGGGAGTGATCGTGCACGCGTGGCGCGAGGGGCAGCAGTGCGGCACCGCCCTCCGGCTGTGCGCCGTGCCCCGGTTCCTGGCGACGATCCTCGACATGACCGGCGTCACGGGCCTGCTCGCCCGGCCGCTCGGCGAGGGCCTGGTGGCGACGGAGGGCACCGCCGGCACGGCCTGACGAGCTCCGCCCGGCCCCCCCGGCTTTGCACCCGGGCCCGCGGCTGGGAACATGGGCGCATGGCCGCTCAGCTGTTGACCATCGAGGTGACCCGGCTCGACGCCGGGCGCGCCCGGCTCCGGCTGGCCGGTGAGCTGGACTTCGACACCGCCCCGGAACTCGTCGCCGCCGCCGCCGAGCTGCGCCGGGACGGCTACCAGGAGCTTCTGTTCGACCTGAGCGGGGTCAGCCTGTGCGACTCGTCCGGGCTCAGCGCGTTCCTGACCGCCCATCACGACGGCACGGGCGCGGTCCGACTCACCGGAGTCGGCCCCCAGCTCCAGCAGTTGCTCGACCGCACCGGCCTGACCGAGCTGCTCGCGGTGGAACGCGGCAGCGACGGCGCCGCCCGCCGGGCGGGCTGAGGCCGGCCGGGCTCCGCGCGGGCGAGGGGTGGCCCCCGACCCTGGGACCAGGGGCCGGGGGCCGGAGTGAGGATCAGGGCGCGGTGAGCGGTTGCAGCCGGGGGCCGGTGGTCCGCCGCTGCCCCGTCGTCGGCGGCTCGGCGTCCTCCGGCGGCCCGGAATCGGGAGTCTGGAAGAGATAGCGGACGAACACCCCACCCGCCTCGTTGTCGTCCGCCCCGGGCCACTGCCCGATGCAGTCCACCCCGACCACCTCACGACCCGAGCCGTCGCCCTCCTCCAGCAGCGCCCACAGGCTCACCGGGTAGCAGCGGGTGTCCTCGGGCGAGAGGCGCCAGCGGGCGTACCAGCCGGGTCGGGCGGGAACGATCTCGACGATCCTCTTCATCACGACCTGTCCTTCCGCGTTCTCGGAAGTTCTCCGGTCCGCTGCGATCGTCGGCTCCCGCCGGGTGACCGCCCCTCAC
The DNA here is from genome assembly GCF_040649055.1 of Micromonospora sp. NPDC049060. Classification (NCBI taxonomy): domain Bacteria; kingdom Bacillati; phylum Actinomycetota; class Actinomycetes; order Micromonosporales; family Micromonosporaceae; genus Micromonospora; species Micromonospora sp. NPDC049060. The sequence goes on along the minus strand of NZ_JBEZEV010000070.1, from coordinate 19,268 downwards.
CCCCGCCGGATGAAGCTGTCCCGCCGCCCATCCGGGCGTCGCCGGCCCGGCCGTCGGCGTCCGTTTCGGTGCCGGCGCCGACGGGAACGCGACCGGCGGAAGCGAGGGAACACCAGCGGAAGCGAGGTGTCACCATGCGCAAGCAGATGGAAGGCGACAACCAACGTCGCCGCGCGCTGGCCCGCCAGGCCCGCGAGCGTGGCATGCAGGCCAGCGAGACGGGGGCCAGCCTGAGCGCCTCCAAGCAACTCACCCACCTGGAGCAGGGCAAGCGCGCCGGGCCGCCGCCGGCCGGCAGCCGCCACAAGCCGGACAGCACGCGGGGCGGGCCGGCACCGCCACCGGCGGGCGTCCCCGAGACCCCCCGCCCGGTCCCGGACCAGGGCGCCGGCGCGCCCGGTGTGACGCCGATCGGCTACCACGCACTGGTCGACGACGTCGTCCGCCGTACCGGGGCCGACTTCCGGACCGCCAAGGTGGGCGTCGAGTCGACGGTGCTGGTCCTGGCCTGGGCCCTCGGCGAGGCGGAACGCCGGCGGCTACTGTCGGCGGTGCCGTCGAGCCTGCACGACGTCGTCCCCGTGGACGGCATCGAGCGGCACCGCGACCTGCCGGGCTTTCTGGCCGAAGTGGGCCGGATCAGCGGCCGTACACCGGAGCAGGCCCGCTACGCGGCGGAGGCGACCGTCGCGGCACTCGCCGACCACGACGGCGACCTGATCGAGTCGCTGCACGTACCGGACGGTCTGCGGGACCTACTGGAACCGGCGCCGCCGGCCGGTGGCGGGCTGGTCGGTGCGACCCGCGCCACGCCGCCGCTCAGCGACGCGGACCTGCGGAAGGCGCTCGGCGGGCTGCCGTACTGGTCCAGCGACGGGAACGTGCTCTACCGCGCGGTCGAGCTGCCGCCGGACAACCTGGACCGGGTGCTGGACCGGCTCGACCTGCTGCGGCAGGACACCGGTCGCGGCCCGCGGATCGGCCGGTCCGGCCCGACCACCGCGGTGTTGACCGTACGGTCCCGGCAGGCGGACGCCGTCACGGCCCTGGACGTGGATCTCGCCCACGCCGTCGACGACGCGATCGACGAGGCGGGCGCCGGGATGGCCACGGGCTGACCCGGCGCGGGCCGGCGGGTGCCCGCCCACCGGCCCGCCTCCGGCTCGGCTAGCCTGCGGGGATGGCCCCCGACGCTCACCGGCTGGAGCTGGTCGTCGACCCGGCCCGACCGACGGGGCGTACGCTCCTCGCCGCCGGCGTCGAGCAGTCCTACGTGGACGTGACCGAGCCCCGTCACCTGCACTTCGAGTACGTGCGGCGGATGGCCGCGGTGGCCGACCTCGCGGCGCCGCCCGGCCTGCCGCTGGACGTGTTGCACCTCGGCGGCGGCGCGCAGACCCTGCCGCGCTACCTGGCCGCGACCCGGCCCGGGTCGGCGCAACTGGTCGTGGAACGCGACCCGGCGGTGGTCGACCTCGTGGCGCGGGAGCTACCGGCGCTGCCCGCCGAGGTCGAGGTGCGGGTGGCGGACGCCCGGGAGGCGTTGGTCGACGCGCCGCCGGCCGGCTACGACCTGGTGCTCGCCGACATCTACCGGGCGGCTCGGATGCCGGCGCACGTGCGCAGCGTCGAGTTCGTCGCCGAGGTGGTCCGGACGCTGCGCCCCGACGGCATCTACCTGGTCAACGTGACCGACCTGCCGCCGCTGGTCTTCGCCCGGGTCCAGGCGGCCACCCTGCGGGTGGTCTTCGCCGACGTCTGCCTGGTCGCCGACCGCCGGATGCTGCGCGGGCGGCGGTACGGCAACGTGGTGTTCGCCGCCGCGCTGCGCGCCGGGCGGCTGCCGGTGGCCCGGTTGACCGCCCGGGCCGCACGGGATCCGGTGCCCGGCGGGGTGCTGCACGGGCCGACTCTGGACGCGTTCGTCGCCGGCGCCCGACCCGCCACGGACGCCGCCCTCGCCCCGCGCTGAGGCGACCCGCCCCTGCGAGCGGAACGTGTCGGCGATCGCCGCGAGCGCACCGAGCGGGCGGTCAGCGGGCCCGGACGGCCACCTCCGGCGAGGAGCTCTCCAGCGGCACGGCGTTGGCCGGGACCAGGCCGAGCTGCACGGCCGGGCGCGGCAGCGCGGCGTCGAGCATCCAGTCGGCGCCCACCCGGATCCGGTTGCCCGGCATCGCCAGCAGGTGGTAGCCGCGGGTGACCGCCTTGGCGGGCAGCCCGGACAGCGACACCTTCAACGGGTTCGCCGCCGCGTCCTTGCCGCCCAGGTCGACCACCCAGCCCAGGTCGTGGTGCTTGTACGGCCTGCGTCGCCCCTGCCCGTAGGAGGCGGCGATGTTGTGCGCGGCCAGCTTGCCCTGCCGCTGCGCGTGCTGCGCCGTCATGGTGCAGATCTGCCCCGGGCGGGCCAGGTCCGGCACGGCGGCCGCGTCGCCGCAGGCGTACACCTCGGGGAAGCCGGGGACACTGAGGTACTCGTCGACGACCAGGCGGCCCCGCTCGGTGCGCAGTCCCAGCTCGGCGACGAACGGGTCGGGACGCACGCCGACGCACCAGACCAGGGTGCAGGTCGGCACGTAGTCGCCGTCGGTGAGCGTCACCCCGTCGGCGGTCGCCACGGCCACCGAGGTGCCCATCCGCACGTCCACGCCCCGGCGGCGCAGCACGCGGTCGGCGGTCTCCGACATCCGCTGGTCCAGCTCCGGCAGCACCCGGGGCGCGACGTCGAGCAGCATCCACTTCGGGCGGATCTTGAGTCGGGGGCGCTGGGAGACCAGCTCGTCGGTGAAGAGCTGGCCGTGCGCGGCCACCTCCGTCCCGGTGTAGCCGGCGCCGACGACCACGAAGGTGGCGCGCGCCTGCTGCTCGGCCGGGTCGTCGGTCTGCTCGGCCAGCTCGATCTGCCGGATCACGTGGTCGTGCAGGTAGAGGGCCTCGGGCAGGCCACGGAAGCCGTGGGCGTACTCGGTCACACCGGGGATCGGCAGCAGCTTGTTCACGCTGCCGACGGCCAGCACCAGCCGGTCGTACGCGATCCGGTTGCGGTCCCCCTCCGGCTGGGTGAAGCCGACCCAGCGGTTCTGCAGGTCCACGTGGTCGGCCTCGCCGATGAGCACCCGCACCCCGTCGAGCGTCCCGGTCAGCGGCACGGAGATCCGTCGGGGCTCGACCACGCCGGCGGCCACCTCGGGTAGCAGCGGCAGGTAGAGGAAGTAGTCGGTGGAGTTCAGCACCACGATCTCGGCCCGGCCCCGGGCCAGCCGGCTCAACGTCTTCGCCGCGTGGTAACCGGCGAACCCGGCCCCCACGATCACCACACGAGGTTTCGTCATTGCCGCCCCGTTCCCACCCCGGAGCGGGGCAAACGTGGCGGGTCGGACGATTCAGCACTCGGCCAGCCGGACGTGCCCGGTCTGCCCGACCGCCTCCACCTCCCAGCAGCGCCCGAACGCCCGCACCCGCTCGGCGGCGATCCGCCCGATCTCGTGCGGGATGTCGGGGTCGAGGACCAGCCGGCCGTCCACCGGGTTCAGGTTGAGCATCGCCCGGACGAAGGCCAGCGGCGCGCCGGCCGCCCACGCCTGCGGGCTGCACGCGGTCGGGTACGGGATCGCGAAGAGCAGCCGCTCCCGGGGGAACCCGCTCATCGCCTCCGGCAGCCGGTGACCGAACTGCTCGGCCGCCTCGAGCAGGGCAAGGCTGACCCGGTTCGCCTCCGCCCGGTAGCCGTAGCGGGCCATGCCGAGCGCCGCCAGCGAGTTGTCGTGCGGCCAGACGGTGCCCAGGTGGTAGCCGAGGGCGTTGTAGAGCCGATCGTCCCAGGAGAGCGTGCGGATCCCCCAACCGGAGAACATGTCCTCGCCCATCAGCTGCCGCACCACCGCGCCGGCCCGCTCCGGCGGCACGATCCCGCTCCACAGCAGGTGCCCCATGTTGGAGGTCTTCGAGTCGATCGGGTTCTTGTCGCCGTCCAACCCGACCGCGTAGAAGCCGCCCCGGGCGTCGATCCAGAAGTCGCGGTTGAAGCGTTCGTACAGCGCCTCGGCCTCGGCGCGCAGCCGGCGGGCCAGGTCGGGGTCGGCGAGCGGCCCGTCGGCCAGCTCGGCCAGGCGCAGCTTCGCGTCGTAGGTGTAGCCCTGCAGGTCGCTGGTGGCGATCGGCAGCACGGGAATACGCCCGTCGGCGAAGCAGACGCCGTCCGGGGAGTCGCGCCAGCACTGGTTGCCCAGCCCTTCCGGGGAGCGCGTCGCGTACTCGACGTAGCCGTCGTCGTCGCGGTCGCCGTACCTGTCGATCCAGTGCAGCGCGGCGAGCGCGTTGTCGCGCAGGAAGCGCACGGTCTCGTCGTCGCCGGTCCACCGCCAGTACTCGGACAGCAGGACCAGCCAGAGCTGGGTGGCGTCGGCGCTGCCGTAGTACGGGCTGTACGGCTTCACCCCCGTCCGGGTCAGCTCGCCGCTGCGCACCTCGTGCAGGATCTTGCCGGGTTCCTCGTCGGTGAAGTCGTCGCACTTGTCGCCCTGCAACCGGGCCAGCGCGAGCAACGCGCCTCTCGCCAGCGCCGGGCCCGCGACCAGCGTCTGGTACGCGGTGATGAGGGTGTCGCGACCGAAGACGGAGAGGAACCAGGGCAGGCCGGCGCCGGGGAGCATGATCCGCTGTCCCTTGACCTCCAGGTCGAGGCGCAGCGCCGCCAGGTCGTCGCGGGTCTGCTCAAGCGTCCGCGCCAGCGCCTGGTTGTCGCTGCGCAGCGCAGCCCGCCCGATGGCCCAGCGGCGCACCGGGTCGTCGGCGCGGCGGTGGATCACGTCGGCGATGTCGCCCCGGACGGGCTCCACCACCCCCATTCCCGGCGGCAGCGGCACGTGCAGGTCGACGTACCACTCCTCGCGTCTGTGCAGGGTGATGTCCCAGACGAGGTCGTCGCCCTCGACCCGGTCCGCCGGCCGGGAGCAGCAGACCCGGGTCTCGGCGGCGAAGTCGCCCCGGGCGTACGTGAAGCACAGTTCCGAGCCGTCCTGCGCGTGGCTGCGGGTGATCTCGGCGGAGCGGTCCCGAACCCCCGACTTGACCTCGAACAGGTCGGCGAAGTCGGCGCCCACGGCCAGCCGCAGCTCCAACCGGACCGGCTCCGGCCGGAAGGACACCATCTCCACCCGCTCGTGGAAGCCGTCGCCGACGTACCGCAGCCGCCGCATGCCCAGGCTGTCCGGCGGCAGGCCGGACTGGGCCGGGTTGGTCAGCACGTACTGGGCCGAGTAGTGGTCGATGGTCTCGGCGCGCAGCACCAGCAGCTGCTCGCCGTTGACGGTGAGCACCCAGCCGCTGAGCAGCCGGGTGTCCAGGTGCACCAGGCCGCCGATGCTGCCCGGCGGGACGTCCCCGCAGGGGTCGGAGTACATGAAGGTCGGGCCGCTGAGCACGGCGATGGAGTCCGGGCCCAGCTCGGGCGGCATGGCCCGCTGGTCGCCGCTCTGCCCGACGGCGGCCCGCAGGCCGGGTGTGGGGTCGGCGGGGGTCGGACGGACGACAGCCATGCCTCCACCGTAGGAAGACCGTCGCTGTCCGTCATCACCCGCTCCGGGTGAAGCGGCGCGGACCGTTCGCGGGGGACGCCGCGTGGAACCCCGGCCGACGGGCCCGAGGCCGGGTGCCGACAGCGGCGGACTTCCGACACGCGACTGTGCGGTTGCCGACAGTGACGGCCCCGGTGGCGGCGCACGCTGCTTGCCGACCCGACCGTCGTCATCAGGAGGAAAGATGCGACTCCGTTCGCTCGCCGCCGCCGCGCTGACCGCCGTGCTGGCCGCCGGCGCGCTCGCGCCGGCTGGCCCGGCCGTGGCGGCCACCGCCGACCGATGGGGCTTCGCCTACGTCAAGGACCCGACCGTGCCGGCCTGGACGGTGCTCGACACCACCCGGCAGTGGGGCAGTTGGAAGACCGCCTTCCCCGCCGCCTGGGCGCAGGGCGCAAAGGTCGCGCCCGGCCGGTTCCTGGTGCGTTTCCCGCAGGTCGCCTCCGGCGCCCGGGGCGTGCCGCACGTGACCCCGGTCAACCGGACCGGCCACTACTGCGAGGTCGTCCGCTGGTACTCCTCCGGCGCCGACCAGATCGTCGACGTGCAGTGCCACAAGCCGGGCGGGGACCGCGACGACACCCCGTTCACCGTCCTGTGGACCACCAGCAGCGGCGTGCTGCCGGCGGGCACCGCCCACGCGTACGTCCAGCAGGCCGGCGGGGCGCTGGTCCAGTCGTACAACTCGACGGGGGCGGCTAACGGCCTCGGCCCGCTGGGGGTCGGCCAGTGGGCGGTGAAGCTGCCGGGCGTCGGGCTCGCCGGCGCGCTGGCCGGCAACGTGCAGGTCACCGCGGTCCAGCCGAACGCGGCACCGCGCCGCTGCAAGATCGACAGCTGGTCCTTCTCCGGCGTCGACGTGGCCGCGAACGTGTCCTGCTTCGACCAGGCGGGCGCGCCGGCGGCCACCGACTTCGCCCTGTCCTACCACCGTCGGCGGCCGGTGATCGGCTCGCTCGCCCCGCCCTCGCGCTTCGGCTACCTGGGCACCGCGGTCGGCGGGCCGACCAACGACAACTCGGTGCTCGGCGTCGGCGCCAACACCGTCGCGGCGATCGCCCCGGCCGGCCGCTACCTGGCGAAGTTCCCGCAGCTCGGAGTCAGCCAGACGCACGCCCAGGTGGTGGCGCAGGGCGTCGGGTCGAACTACTGCCACCTGACCCAGCCCTGGTCGACCGCGCTCGACGTCGAGGTGGACGTGATCTGCTTCGACAACGCCGGGGTGGTCACCCCGCACCGGTTCCTGGCGACCTTAACCTCCCGCGTCTGACGCGACACGACCGCCGCCCGCCGTCCGACGCGACCACAGCGATCTTTCGCGTCGACGCGACCGTGGCCGAATGGGCCGCGCCGGATCACCCGGGGCGGGTGGGTTTACCTCACCCGACCCGGCGGCACGGTGGTGCTCCACCGCCACCCGAGCGACGGGAGGACAGCGCCATGAGCACACCGATGTCGAACGACCGGCGGCAGCCGATCTACCTGCGACAGAGCGGTCGCCCGCAGCTCACGGCCCGGCAGCGCCGGCGCGTCGAGCACAAGCGGGGGCGGTTCGTGCGCCTCGACGGCCAGCGGCCCGAGGCACGCCGGCCCGGGCGCTGACCCGGCGGCCGGTGGCGGTCGTGACGTGCCGCCACCGGCCTATTCCTCTGCGGGGCACGGGGCGGTGATCGCCCACCGTTCGTGATCGCGCCACGCCCCGTCGATGAACAGGTAGTCCGGCGAGTAGCCCTCCAGCCGGAAACCGAGCTTGCGGGCCACCCGGCGGGACGGCTCGTTGCCCGGCTGGATGTTCGCCTCCAGTCGGTGCAGGCCGAGCGTGTCGAAGGCGTGCCGGACCACCAGGCCGATGCCGGCGGAGGCGTGTCCGGTTCCGCTGTGCGGCAGGAAGGCGGCGTAGCCGAGGTAGCCGCCGCGCAACGCGCCCATGAGGATCCCGCTGATGTTCACGTAGCCGGCGATCGCACCGCTGTCCCGGTCGCAGATCAGGTACCCGGCGTGGTCCCGACGGCGGATCTTGCGCAGGTACGCGGCGTACCGCGCCGGGTCGTCGGGGGCGGCGAGCCAGGGATGGTGCAGGTCACGGCTGCGCCGGGCCGCCGCGACGAACTCGGCCTCGTCGGCCGGCCGGGGCCAACGGATGGCGGCCGGACCCGATGTACGCAGATACCTCACGGCAGACCACTGTCGCCGTGCGCGCCGTCCTTGTCCAGCGGGTCGCAGGCACCCCGGCCCTCACGGACCGGCCGGCTGGTCCGCCCCGTCGTCGACCCGCTCCAGCGTGTAGTGGATGGTCTGGGCGACGATCCAGCCCTCTTCGATGAGGAACGAGTCCGCCCCGTCGCAGACCCGTACGCCCTCGATCCGCGCCGTCCACTCCAGGAACGCCACCCGGCCCTCGACCATCCGGTTCGTGTACACGTAGCGGGCGCCGGGCAACTCCTCCTCCAGCAGGCGCGCCAGCTCCCCGACGCCCGCGTGCCCGCGGAACACGCCGCGCCGTTCCAGGACCACGCACGACGGCGACACGTTGCGCGCCAGGTCCTCGGCGAACCGGTGCTCGGCGGCCAGCCGCAGGTGGTCGTCGAACACCTCCGACGCCGACCGCGCCCGCAGGTCCTCGCGCACCGCCGGACCCTTGTCCGACCCGGCCGCCGCTGCCGCGTCGCCCTCCCCCGCCGTCACAGCGGACCCGGGTACGGCTGCTCCGGCGGCATCGGCACCCGCAGGAAGGTGGCCCCGCGCCGGTCCAGCCAGGCGTGCCCGGGCGAGCGGACCAGCCGCAGCATCACCTCGGCGCAGTTCGGGCAGCGGCCGACGAGGCCGGGGGCGTGCGGGTAGACCCGCAGGCCGGCCAGCGGGCCCTGCGTGCGGCAGTGCTCGCACCGCCCGGCGGCGGTGCTCAGGTCGACGGCGAACAACTCCCGCAGCGGGCCGTCGAGCATGTTGCCGTCCAGGTACGACGTGTCGGTCATCGGGCGCTCCTCCTCGACGCTCAGCCGGTCGGGCCGAACCGTTCGGTCTTCACCCGCCGGCTCTGGTGGCCGAGCCCGACGAGCAGGTCCGCCACCGTCTCCACGAAGCCGGTCGGCCCGCAGACGTAGCAGAGCGGCTCCAGCTCGGGCGGCCAGCCGTGGCTGTTCACGCCGGCCAGCCCGATCCGGTGCGGCTCGCCCCGCCAGTCCTGCGGCGCCTCGCGGGTGTACACGTACGCGACGTCCAGGCCCAGGTCGTCGCGGACCCGGCGGCGCAGCTCGTCGGCGTAGAACACGTCGGCCGGGGTGCGCACCGAGTAGAGCAGCCGGAACGGCACCCGGCTGCCGGCGGCGCGGCGGGCGCGCACCATCGCCATCAGCGGCACAACGCCCGACCCGCCGGCCACCAGCAGCACCGGGGCGGTCTCCTCCGGCCGCCAGACGAACCAGCCGCCGACCGGGCCGCGCACCTCCACCGGGTCGCCCTCGGCGTAGACGTCGATCAGGTACGGCGACACCTCGCCGTCGGGCACCCGCTGCACGGTCAGCGTGATCCGGTCGCCCTCGGCCGGACCGGCCAGCGAGTACGACCGCGCCGCCTGGTAGCCGTCGGGGGCGGTCAGCCGCACGTCGACGTGCTGCCCGGGCAGGTGCCCCGGCCAGCCGGGCGCCTCCAGCACCAGCGTGTGCGCGGTGGGCGTCTCCACCCGGCGCTCGCACAGCCGGGCCACCCGCCAGCGCAGCGGGGCGGTCAATCGCCCTGGTACCGCTGCTCACGCCACGGGTCCCCGTAGTCGTGGTAGCCGGCGGTCTCCCAGAATCCGGGCTGGTCCTCCGTGGTGAGCCGGATGCCGCGCACCCACTTGGCGGACTTCCAGAAGTAGAGGTGCGGCACGAGCAGCCGGGCCGGGCCGCCGTGCTCGGCAGGCAGCGGGCCGCCGTCGTAGCGGTGCGCGATCCAGGCCCGCCCGCCGCGCAGGTCGGCCAGCGGCAGGTTCGTGGTGTAGCCGCCGTACGAGTGGGCCTGCGCGTATCGGGCATCGGTGTCGACGCCCTCGAGCAGGGTGTCGAGGGAGACCCCCTGCCAGTCGGTGTCCCGCTTCGACCAGCGGGTCACGCAGTGGATGTCGACCGCCGGGGTCTCCTGCGGCAGCGCCATCAGCTCGTCCCAGCTCCAGCGGAACTCGGCGCCGGACTCGGTGGAGATGACGAACTCCCAGGTCTCCAGCGGCACCCTCGGCGTCGGGCCGGCGGAGAGCACCGGGAAGTCCTGCGTCAGGTACTGCCCCGGCGGCAGGGCCGGCTCCGCGGAGCGGGGCCGGCCCTGGAAGCCCGGTGACACGATTCCCACCCGTCAGTCGTACCACCCGGGGTGGGTGGCGAGGCGCGGTCGGCGGATCCGCACCGCGACGGGTGACGCCTCAGTTCCGCTCGACCACGACTTCCTTCTCGCCCCGGCCGGCCTTGCTGGTGGCCCGCAGGCTGGTGAGGGTGACGATCACCAGGACGCCGATGATGACGCCCAGGGAGGCGAGGGTCGGGATCTCCGGCACGCCCGGCCAGATGCCGTGCGCCCAGTGCAGGCCGAGCTTGACGCCGATGAACGCCAGGATGATCGCCAGGCCGTAGCTGAGGTGCACCAGCCGGCTGAGCGCGGCGTGCAGCACGAAGTAGAGCGCCCGCAGCCCCAGCAGGGCGAACGCGTTGGTGGCGAAGACCAGGTACGGGTCCTCGGTGATGCCGTAGACGGCGGGCACCGAGTCGACGGCGAAGACGATGTCCGTGGCGAGCAGCGCCGTCACCACGAGGGCGAACGGGGTGAGCGTACGCCGGCCGGAGAGGCGCACGACCATCTTCGGGCCGTGGTATTCCTCGGTGACCGGCATGAACTTGCGCAGCAGCCGCACCGAACGCATCTTGCTGATGTCGACTTCCTGCTCGTGCCCGGTGACGGCGTCACGCAGCAGCTTCGCCGCCGTGAGCAGCAGGATGATCGCGAAGAGCAGGAACGCGAAGTCCAGGGTCTGCAGGGCCGCCGCGCCGATGGCGATGAACACCGCGCGCAGCAGGAGCGCGCCGGTGATGCCGTAGAGCAGGGCCCGCTGGGCCAGCTCGGCCGGCACCGCGAACGCGGCCAGCAGCAGCATGAAGACGAACAGGTTGTCGACCGAGAGGGACTTTTCCACCAGGTAACCGGTGAGGTACTCCACGCCCTGGTTGGAGCCGAAGCGGGCCCAGATCCAGGCGCCGAAGGCCAGCGGCAGGGCGATGTAGAAGGCGGACCAGCCCAGCGCCTCCCGCATCGACACCTCGTGCGGCTTCCGGGTGACCAGGAAGTCCAGCACCAGCAGGGCGATCACGGCGGCGATGGTGACGCCCCACAGCGTGGGCGTGCCCACCGACTGGAGACCGGTGGCAGCAAGATATGGCAAATCGGACATGGAGCCTCCTCGAACACCCTGTCATGTTCGAGGTCTCCTTCACCCACTTTTCGTGGGCAGCCACCCGAGGCGTGCTCCGGGCACGCCGTACTGACCGGGATGGCTCGTGGGAAGTACTCCCCTCGTCGCGACAAGGTTAGGGCAGGCCCGTGGGCTCGGCAAACGGGCACGCCAGATCACGCGCGCAAGGCGTGATCTGGGGCGTCGAGGGGCTTTCGTCCCAGCTCAGCGGGCGGTGACGGCGGCGAGCACGGCCGCCACGTCGAGGTCGGCCATGCACGCCGGGCCGGCCGCGTCGAGCGGGCAGCGCGACTCCCACCAGCAGGGCTGTTCGGTGATGGCGGTGGGCCGCCGGTGCCCGCAGCCGGGCAGGCCCTGCAGGTCGGTGCCGCCCATCGCGTACCGCCGGGCGTCGGTGGGGCCGAACAGCGCCACCGACGCGGCGCCCGTCGCGGCGGCGAGACGCACCGGCCCGGTGTCCGGCCCGACCACCACCCCGCCGCGCCGGCCCACGGCCGCGAGCTGGCCGGCGAGGGTGGGCAGGTCGGCTCGGGGCAGCGGCACCCCGACCGGCGCGGCGGGGTCGACCGGGCCGACGGTCAGCACCGGGTGTCCGCGCCGGGTCAGGGCACGGGCCAGTCCCCGCCAGCGCCTCTCCGGCCAGCGCTTGACCGCCATCCCGGCGTCGGTGACGAGCACCACCGGCGGCGCGAGGGGCTCCCCCACCAGCCGGGCCACCGCCCGCTCCCCCGCGCGCCGGGCCTCGTCGCCCAGGTGGACCCGGGGCCGGGCGGCCCGGTCGGCCGCGCCAAGCAGCCCTTCGGCGCAGAGGATCTCCAGGTAGCGGTCGCCGACCGGCTGCTCCGGCGGCGGAGCGCGCCACAGGTTCGTCACGGCCCGCCCGGCGCCGGCCTCGAGCAGGTCGGGGATGCCGTCGTAGCGGGTGGTGGCGACCGCCAGGTCCGGCCGGCAGGCCGCGAGCGCCTCGACGACCGCCTCCCGCTCGGCGCCCGGCCGGCCGTGCCGGGGGGTGCGCACCTCGGCGACCGCCGGGTCGGCGCGCACCAGGTCCGCCCCGGGCTCGTGGGTGAGCAGCCGCAGCCGCGCGCCGGGATTGCGGCGGGCCAGGCCGTGCACCGCCGGCAGCAGCATCAGCAGGTCGCCGATCCCGCCGAGAAGGTCGACCACCAGGATGTCCGCGTACCGGTCAGGCATCCACGCGCCCCAGGGTCCGCGCGTAGAGGTCACGGTGCGCGGCGGCCACCCTCGGCCAGGAGTACGCGGCGGCGAAGGCCCGCCCCCGCTCGGCGAGCCGGCGGCGCAGCACCGGATCGGCGAGCAGCCTGCCGACGGTACGCGCGATCGCGGCGCTGTCCCGGCGGGCGCCGATCACCGCCACCGCGCCGCTGCGGTGCGGCCCGTCGTCGCCGGCGTCGGCCCGCGTCACGGCGGTCGGCACGCCGTGCGCGAGCGCGGCGAGCAGGGCGCCGCTCTTCGTGCTCACCCCCGTGGTGTACGGCAGCACCGCCACGTCGGCGGCGTGCAGCGCGGCGGAGACCCGCTCGGCGGGCAGGTGCCCGGTGAACGTCACCGCGTCGGCCACCCCGCACCGGTCGGCCAGCCCGGTCAGCTCGGCGCGGAACGCGCGCGCCTCCCGCTCGGGCAGCGCCTGCGAGGTGAACCCGCCGACCACCAGCAGCCGCAGGTCCGGATGGTCGCGACGCAGCTCCGGCAGTGCCTCGATCAGGTACCGCAGTCCCTTCACCGGGTGCACGAAACCGAAGAAGGCCAGCAGCGGCGCGCCCTCCGGCAGGCCCAGCTCCGCCCGCAGCCGCGCCCCTGCGGTGGACGCGCCGACGCGGTCGACGACGTTCGGCGCGATCGGGATGTGCGTGGCCCGCCGGCCGGTACGCGCGTGGACCACGTCGCCGTGGCCGGGATTCGTGACGATCACGGCCGCGCTGGCCAGCACCAGCCGGCCGGACTCCCGGTCCCAGCAGCGGGCCCGCTCCAGCGCCGACCAGAGTCGGGTCGGCAGCCAGCCGGGGCAGGCCCACCAGCCGTACTCGTGCAGGGTGGTGACCAGCGGCACCCGCCGGGGCAGCCGCCACGGCAGCAGTCCGGGCTGGCCCGAGAACCGGTACGCCGACGGGGCGAACTGCACGTGCACCACGTCGGGGGCCAGCTCGCGGACCCGGCGGGCGGCCCGGGCGGTGGCGGCCCGCCAGCGTTCCCGGTCGGCGTCGGGGCGCACCGGCACCGGGGTCACCTCGACACCGACGCCGTCGAGCGCCTCGACCAGGTGCGTCACGTAGTCGCTGACGCCGTCGGCGTCGGGCCGACCGGGACCGTGCAGCATGGCCACCCTGATCCGGTCGTCGACCACGCCACCTCCCGCTTCTCGGCGGGCGGGTTCCCGGCCCCTTACGACGCAAACGCGCCTCGCCTATGGTGTGCCGATGACCGAGGACGTCCCGGCCGGCCCGCTGGCCGGCGTACGGGTGATCGAGCTGGCCGGCATCGGTCCCGGCCCGTTCGCCGCGATGATGCTGGCCGACCTGGGCGCGGACGTGGTCCGGGTGGACCGGGCCACGGACGTCGACCCGGACGCCTTCGGCACCCCGCACCCGGATCTGCTCAACCGGGGACGCCGCTCGGTCGGGGTCGACCTGAAGTCCCCCGGCGGGCGGGAGGTGGTGCTGGCACTGGTCGCCGACGCCGACGCGCTCATCGAGGGGTTCCGCCCGGGGGTCACCGAGCGCCTCGGGGTCGGCCCGGCGGACTGCCTCGCGGCGAACCCCCGGCTGGTCTACGGCCGGATGACCGGCTGGGGCCAGGACGGTCCGGCGGCGCCGTACGCGGGGCACGACATCGACTACCTGGCGTTGACGGGCGCGCTGCACGGGATCGGCCGGGCCGGCGAGCGCCCGGTGCCGCCGATGAACCTGCTCGGCGACTTCGGCGGCGGCGGGATGATGCTCGCCCTCGGCCTGGTCTCCGCCCTGTACGCGGTGCGCGGCGGCGCACGGGGCCAGGTGGTCGACGCGGCCATCGTCGACGGCGTGGCGGTGCTCAGCACCCAGATCCACGCGCTGCGCCGGCTCGGCATGTGGCAGGACGCGCGCGGGGTGAACCTGCTCGACGGTGGCGCTCCCTTCTACGACACGTACGAGTGCGCCGACGGCCGGCATCTGGCGGTCGGCGCGCTGGAACCGCGGTTCTACGACGAGCTCGTCCGGCGCTCCGGCTTCCCGCTGGCCCCGGACGAGGCGCTGGACCGCACCGACCCGGCGAACTGGCCGGCGCTGCGCCAATCGTGGGCGCGGCTGTTCCGCACCCGGACCAGGGACGAGTGGACGGCGCTGCTGGGCTCCTCGGACGCCTGCGTGGCGCCGGTGCTGGACTGGCGGGAGGCGCCGGAGCACCCGCACCTGGCCGCGCGGGGCACCTTCGTCCAGCGGGACGGGGTCACCCAGCCGGCGCCGGCACCCCGTTTCTCGGGCACTCCCACCGCGCTGCGCCGCCCCCCGCCCCAGCCGGGCGAGCACACCGACGAACTGCTGGCCGGGGCGGGCTTCGCCCCGGAGCGGGTCGCCGCCCTGCGCGCCGCCGGCGCCGTCGCCTGACACGGCACACCACCGCCCCGTCGGCCCGGCCGGCACCACCGGGCGGTCGGCCCCGCCAGCACCACCGCCCCGTCGTCCCGGCCGGCACCGCCGGGTGGGCGTCCGGCGTCGCCGGGTGGGCGTCCGGCCGGCGTCGCCGGGTGGGCGGCAGGGTCAGGAGCGGCGCAGGGTGGCGCCCGGCGCCATCGCGGGCTCGACCATGTCCCGGAAGTCGCGCGGGAGCTGCACCACCACGTCGTCGAACTCGCCACCGCTGATCGCCTCGCGCAGGGTGACGAAGACCGCCCGGGCGGCGTCGCGCGCCGCCGGCTCGGTGACGCCGGCCCGCACGGCGACGCGGGCGACGAACTCGGCCGCGCCGAACCGCTCCGCCGACTCGGTACCCGGGCTCGGCTTCAGCACGAGCTGCAACGGCTTGGGCAGCTGGGCCGCCAGGTCCAGCACCTCCCCGCCGGTCAGCCGCTCGGCGAGGGTCTCGAGCGTCGCCCGGGTCAGCGTCACCGCCTGCTCCGAGGAGGTACGGGTGCGCTGGGCGACCTGGTCGACGAAGGTGTCGTAGTTCATCCGGGCTCCTTCAGGCTGCGTCGGGGCCTGCGCGTACCCGCCGGCGCGGCCGGGAAACGACGGGGATTTCCGCGCGGGACGGCGCGTGACCGCCCGCCGGGCGGGTAACCGCCGCCGGTCGTGACCGGATCGATGCCCCGGAGGAGCCGACACCATGGCGAGTTACGCCGACGTGCTGCAGTACCTGTCGAGCCTGGACTACCCGGCCGAGAAGGACGACGTGGTACGCCAGGCCGAGCGGGAGGGCGCCCCGCCGGACGTGCTGCGCGCGTTGCGGGCCCTGCCGCCGGTCGACTACGCCAACGGCAACGAGGTGGCCCGCTCCGCGGGCATCGAGGCGGCCCCGGAGGTCGACTCCGCGCAACGGGCGGCGCAGGCCCGGGACAAGCGGCACCAGCGCGTGTCGCAGCACCTGCGCGGCATCTGACCCTTGCTGTCGCGGGCCGACGACGCGCCCGGGCGGGGCACGTCCAGGCCCGGCCCGTTCGGGCCGAGCACGCCGGGCACGTTCGGGCCGAGCACGCAGGGCGCGTCCAGGCCGAGCACGTTCGGGCCGGGCACGTTCGGGCCGGAGCGTGGTGCCCGCAGCGGGCGGGCCCGCGCCGGTGACGGATGACCACGCGCGGACCGGTCGGGCACACCCCGGCCGCGGTCCAGCTCACCGTGATGGGCGCGCTCGGCCTGGTGGTCGGCGGGCTCACCGCGCTGGCCGTCACGCCGGCGTTGGCGCCGCTGGCCGGCTGGGACGCGGCGGCGCTGAGCTGGCTGGTGCTGGTCTGGCACCGGCTGTGGCCGTTGGACGCGCGGGGGACGGCCCGACTGGCCGTGTACGAGGACCCGAACCGGGCGGCGCGTGACGCCCTGCTGCTCGCCGCCTGCCTGGCCAGCCTGCTGGCCGTCGGCGTCGTGGTGACCAGCACGCACGGGGCGTCCGCCACGCCCGCCCGCAACGCCTATGGCGGGCTGGCCGTGCTGAGCGTGCTGCTGTCCTGGCTGGTGGTGCACACCGTGTTCGCCGCCCGGTACGCGCGGATCTACTACACGGGGCCCGACGGTGGGATCGACTTCAACCAGTCGGAGCCGCCCCGCTACTCGGACTTCGCCTACCTGGCGTTCACCGTCGGAATGACCTTCCAGGTCTCCGACACGGCACTGACCAGCAACGAGATGCGCCGGACGGCCCTGCGACACTCGATGGTGTCGTACCTGTTCGGGGCGTTCATCATCGCGGTCACGGTGAACCTGCTGGCCGGCCTGGCGAGATGAGCCGGCATCCGCGTGGAGTGGGCCGACGCCCGGCGAGGTGCGGGAGTTGCCGGACAGGCGGGCGCCCCTGTCGCGAACCGCGACCGGGGCGCCACACAGAACCTGTCCGGTGGCCGGTCGGGCCCGAACCGGGCCGCGACCACCAGGCGGTCGATGCACGCCCGAACCGGGCGGGCATCAGTGCCGCGACCATCATACGATGAAACATCACCCGTTCGGACGATTACGAAGGAAGTGTGGGCCAGCCCACCACCGCGTCAGGCGGCCAACTCCGCGTACCGCTTCTCCAGGTCGACCCGGGCCAACGCCCCGACCAGCCAGGCCAGGCGCTCGGACTCCCCGCTGCCGGCCAGGCCCGCCAGGTCGTCGGCGGAGCGGCCCAGCCCCAGCCGGCGGGCCGCGACGAGCGCCCTGCGGTCGGCCACCGGCGCCACTTCACGCCACAGCGCCTGGGCCTCGCGCAGGAACAGGTCGACCACCGTGGCGTCCACCCCGGGCAGCTCGGTGAGCAGTTCCCGCTCCCGGGCCGGGTCGTGGTGGGCCACCGCGCGCAGGCGGCGCAGGTCGCCCCGGTAACGCTCCACCACGGCACGCGCCAGGTCGCCGAGCGTGTCGGCGAGCGCGTCGACGTCACCACGCTGGCCGCTGTCGCGAAGCACGCGTACCCGGTCACCGTGCAGGGACCGGGCCAGCCGGGCGGCGCTGTCCCAGCCGGCGGCGGGCAGGGCGTGCGCGCTGTCCACAGCCCGCCGGAAGTCGCCCCGGCGGGCCAGCAGTACGGCGAGACAGAGCACCTGGAACAGGCTCGACGGGTTGTTGACGACCCGGAAGCCGTACTGCTCGGCGAAGCCGCGCCCACTGCCGGCGAGCCGGCGTACCAGGCGTTTCCTGTCCTCGACACGGGAAGTGGATGTGGTCGGCATGCCGGCGACTACCCGCGCCGCGCCCGGCCACGCCTGCCTGCCTCAGCCGTGCAGCCCGCCGCTGCGGTCGCGCGCCTTGAGGCGGGTGCTCGGCAGCGCCGGGGCGGGCAACGGCGGGGCGGGATCGTCGGCGACGACGCCGAAACGCCGCCCGGCCATCCAGTCCTCCCGCGCGGCGGCCACCTCCTCGTGCGAGCGGCCGACGAAGTTCCACCACATCACCAGCGGCTCCTCGAACGGGGCCCCGCCGAGCAGCAGCAGCCGGCTCCCCGGCGCGCCCGTCAGGGTGAGCTGCTTCCGACCGGTGCCCAGGTAGAGCAGCGCCCCCGGGGTCAACGGCACCCCGTCGACCTCGGCGGTGCCGGACATGGCCAGCAGCCCGTACTCGAAATCGGGCCGCAGTGGCAGCGTGGCCGGCGCGGATCCGTGCAGCTCCACCTGCGCGCCCAGCAGCGGGGTGTGCGTCAGGGCCGGGGACCGCTCGCCCGCGAGCTCGCCGACCAGCAGGGTGACGTCCAGTTCACCGTCGCGCCAGCGCGGCAGGTCGGCGTGGTGGGCGAAGTCGGCGGCCCCGGCGCGGGCCGGGTCCGGCAGCGCCACCCAGAGCTGTACGCCGTGCATCAGCGGCGGATGCCGCTCGGGCGACCGCTCCGAATGCGCGATGCCGTGCCCCGAGGTCATCACGTTGAGCTGGCCGGGGCGGATCGGTTGGACGTTGCCCAGGCTGTCGCGGTGCAGGATCTCCCCGTCGAGCAGCCAGGTCACGGTCTGCAAACCGGTGTGCGGATGCGGCGGCACCTCCATGCCGGGCCGCTCGGCCACGTCGTCCGGGCCGAAGTGGTCCACGAAGCACCAGGCCCCGACCATCCGCCGCTGCCGCTGCGGAAGCAGCCGACGAACGGTCGTGTAGCGACCCAGCGGCACGTCGTGCCCCGGCAGCAGGACGCTGCCGGGATCGGCGGTCGCCACGCCGGGTGGTCGGGTCTCCGCGGGCATCTTCTCGGTGCGCTCCACTGCCCGACTGTACGCCCGGACAGGCCACGAACCCGTCGGCCTCCCCCACCGCTCAGCCCACTCCGACGTCCCGCTCAGTCGGGTCGCCTCCGGTTCGCCACGCGCGGAACTCCGGTGGGTGGGGCCCGGGGCTTCCGGTTGGGCGGGTGAGGCCCGGGGCTTCCGGTTGACGTCGCCCGGGCGAACTCCAGTGGGTGAGGCCTGGGGCTTCCGGTTGACGTCGCCCGGCGAACTCCAGTGGGTGGGGCCCGGGGCTTCCGGTTGGGCGGGTGAGGGCCGGGGACTCCGGACATGCGTCTGGCCGGCACCCCGTGTTCGGGTGCCGGCCAGCGATCCCCCTTGTGGTGGAAAGTCTGTGATCAGCTGTTCCAGTGCTCGGCCACCAGGTCGGCGGCCTGCTGCTCCCACTGGGCGTAGTGGTCGGGGTACGCCGACACCTGCACCGTCTGCGCGGCCTTCGTCAGCGGCATGTCCTGCCACCCGTCGACCTGCTTCAGACCCTTCAGGAAAGCCGTCGTCGAGTACTCGGGATCGGTGATCTGCTCCACCGTGCCCCACCCACTGGACGGACGCTGCTGGAACAGGCCCTGCGAGTCGTGGTCGTTGCGGTCACCCAGATGACCCAGGTTCTCCAGCTTCGACTCCTGCAACGCGGTGGCGATCGACACGACGGCGGCGCGCTCGTCCATGCCGGCCTTCTTCGTGGCCGCGATGATCGCCTTCACGTTGGTGACCTGCTCGTCGGACAGGTCGACGTGCGACTGCGTGCCCTGCACACCGTGCGGGATCAGCTTGGCCTTGTCGACCGACGGCTTGTCGGCCTGCACAACCGCCACCGGCGTGGACTCCACCGACGGGGCCGCGTGCGCGGTCGCGGGAC